>JBPYFF010000562.1:0-4140 GCA_051984455.1 Acidimicrobiales bacterium
GCCACCCGTGAGCTCGACCCCAGCGACGGTCCCTTCCTTGTCGTCGACATCGGCGGCGGTTCGACTGAGTTCGCGGTTGACGGGGCGGCAATGTCGGTCGACATCGGTTGCGTCCGGCTCACCGAGCGCTTCCTGCACGGGGATCCCCCTCGACCGGAGGAGCTTTCGCAGGCGCTGTCCGTCGTCCACGACTACCTCGATGACGTCGGGCGCGAAATCCCGGCCGTCAACGACGCCGTCAGACTGGTCGGACTGGCGGGGACGGTCACGACCGTCGCGGCGGTAGAGATCGGCCTGTCCACCTACGACCGTGACCGAATCCATCACTTCCTGCTTACGAGGGCGGCCGCCGAGGATGTCTTCCGCACCCTGGCGACCGAGAAACGGGCCGACCGCATTCACAATCCCGGCCTCGAGGAAGCGCGGGCGGACGTCATCGTCGGCGGGTGCTGCGTGCTCGTCGGTGTTATGCGGCACTTCGGGTTCGAGACCTGCCTGGTCTCTGAAGCCGACATCCTCGATGGACTGGCCGTCAGCCTCCTGCCGGGGACGTAGAGCGGTGCGGTCACACCGCCGCCGGTAGCATCGTTGGCAGTGCCGATCATCGACCGGATCCTCATGGGGCCGGGGCCCTGCAATCCCTATCCGGAAGCGACCGAGGCACTGGCGCGGCCCATGCTCGGCCATCTGGATCCGGCGTTCCTGGACATCCTGGACGAGACGTGCGATCGATTGCGCGTCGTCTGGTGCACCGGCAACCCCTTGACCTTGCCGGTATCCGGCACCGGCTCGGCCGGCATGGAGGCAGCCTTCGTCAACGCGGTGGGACCCGGCGACGTGGTGGTCGTCGGCGTCAACGGGCTGTTCGGCGAGCGCATGTGCGACGTCGCCGGCCGGTGCGGAGCAACGGTGGTGCCGGTGGCCGGGACCTGGGGCCATCCCCTGGACCCCGAGCGGGTCATCGCGGCTCATCCCCACCCCAAGCTCATCGCCGCTGTTCACGCCGAGACCAGCACCGGAGTGCGAAACGACATCACGGCTCTCGGCCAAGCCAAGGGCGACGCTCTCCTTCTGGCCGACTGCGTGACGTCGTTGGGCGGGATTCCCGTCACCGTCGACGACTGGGGAGTGGACATCGCGTACAGCGGAACCCAAAAGTGCCTGGGGGTTGCGCCCGGTCTGGCGCCGTTCACGATGAACGAACGGGCCCTCGGTCAGCGGCAACAACGACCCCAGAGCTGGTATCTCGATCTGGGCATGATCGCGGACTACGCGACGACCAAAGGGGCCCGCAAGTATCACCACACTGCACCGGTAGCGATGATCATGTCGCTGCACGCCGGCCTCGGGGTGCTTTTGGCCGAGGGGCTCGAGGCCGCCTTTCAACGCCACGCCGAGTGCGGACGCCTGCTCCAGGACGGGCTGCACAAGATGGGCCTCGAGCTATTCGCCGAAGAAGGTCACCGACTGCCGGAGCTGACGACCGTCGTGGTCCCGGAGGACGTCGACGACCTGGCCGTTCGGACCGTCCTGCTCGAGCGGTACGGCATCGAGATTGGTGGAGGCGTGGGCGCCTATGCGGGCAAGGTATGGCGCATCGGATGCATGGGACACACGGCTCGTATCGCCAACGTCACCCTGCTTCTGGCCGCGCTCGGGGAGATCCTCGGACGATGACGTGGGGCGCGGCGCAAAAGCCATCCTCACTCGAGCTGGTCGGCCGGCGAGTCGTGCTCCGGCCGCTCACCGCCGGCGACTTTGAGCAGTGGCGAGATGTCCGCAAACGCTCACATGATTGGCTCGTCAAGTGGGAGCCCAAACCGATCGTGGGTCAGCCGGATGCGGCTGACGACCGGCGGGTGTTCGCGGCCCGTTGCGGAGCGCGCGATCGCGAACGACAGCTCGGCAGCGGCTACGGCTTTGGCATCTTCGTCGATGGACGGTTCGCGGGCGAGATCAACGTCTCGTCCATCCAGCGGGGCCCGTTCCAGAACGCCTACATCGGCTACTGGATCGACGAGGCAGTGGCCGGCCAGAACTACATTCCGGAAGCAGCGGTCGTGGTATTTCGCTTCGCCTTTGAGGAGCTCGGGTTGCATCGCCTCCAGGTTGCAATCATTCCTCGCAACCGGCCCAGCAATCGCGTGGCGGAGAAGCTGAGGTTGCGCCACGAGGGCATCGCCCAGCGTTACCTGGAGATCAACGGCAGCTGGGAGGACCACGTTCGTTACGCCATCACGGCGGAAGAGTGGTGGGAGAAGCGGGACGACTACCTGCAGGAGTGGCTGGCGGTCAGCCCCGCCGGCTGATCCTCGACTGCAGGGCGGCGAGCCGTTCGGCGAACTCGGGCTGGCGGACCGACCACAGCTGGGCGTCGAGCTCCAGGGCGACCGCCTCGTCGATGGTGGCGAGATTGGCCACTGCGGCCAGCGTCTGCTTGGCCCGCCGGGCCAGGGCCGGCGGCGCGGCTGCGGCGCGGGCGGCCAGTTTGGTCGCCGAAGTCAATAAGTCATCATCATCCACGCAGCGCCAGGCGAGGCCGCACCGCTCGGCCTCCTGCCCATCCATCACCTCCCCGAAGAGCACGGCCGCGGCTGCAGTTTGCTGACCGGCCACCCGCCGCAGCATCCAGGTGTGCCCTCCACCGGGGTGCAATCCGAGCTCGAGGAACCTGGTGTCCCACTTCGAACGGCGGGCGGCCAGACGAAGGTCGCAGGCGAGCGCAAGGTTCATGCCCGCGCCGACCGCAGCGCCGTTGACGGCGGCGACCGTCGGCAGTGGCGAGCGCCCGACTCGCAGGAACCCCTCATAGATGGCGCCGAGGCCCGACCTGCCCTCTTCCTCTGATTGAGCGCGGTTGCCGAGATGGCCAAGAGTCGCTCCCGCGCAAAAGGCGGGTGGGGCGCCGATGACGATGACCGCGCCAACGTCCTCCCTTTTTTCCAGATCGTCAAAAGCGGCGACAATCTCGCCGACCATGTCGAGAGTCAACGAGTTGCGCCGGGCAGGAGCGTTCAGGGTGACAAGCGCTACCCGTTCTGTGACGTCGACCAAAACTTCGCTCATCAGTACCCCTCCGGCGATCTCACGACCGCGGGAGATCGACGGAAAAAATCCTCGACGTCCCGCTCATAGGTGTACGTGGGGCGGACCTCGCCCACGGTCGAGCGCAGCCGGTAGGCCCGTACGAAGCTGTCAACCGCGCCCGCGGTGGTGTACCGGTACTCGAATCCAGCCCGTTTGAGCTTGCGGTTGTCCACCCCGCGGCCGTACCGGAGCAGGGCCAGCAGCTCGGGCGGCAGCTCGACGATCCGGCTCCGTCTCAAGGGCGCGGCGGCGAGGCGCGTTCCGACCGGTGGAAGGGCAAAGGTTCGTTTGCCCACCATGGCGACAATCTCGCTCCATGGCAGCCGGCCGTCGCCGGCCACGTTGTAGATCCCGGCCAGATTTCCATGGATCACGAAGTCCACGGCGCGGATGACGTCGTCTTCTTCCAGGAACTGGAGCTGGGGATCGAACCCGAGGATCGACGGAACCAGGGGAAGGGACAATGCCCTGGAGATCGGTGTGACGATGTCCGTGCCGAGCACATTGACGAAGCGAAGCACGCTCACGCTCACGTGGGGATTGTCTTCGGCGAAGTTGCGGAGGTAGTCCTCGGCTTCAAGGAGCGATCGCTCCACCCGGGTCGGCGGGGTGGAGACCCGCCGCATGTCTTCACGGAACCACGTCGGATCCCGGTAGGACGAGCCGTACACGAGCGCCGACGACTTCACGACGATGAGGCGGACAGAGCTGCCGGCTGCGCCCGCGGCGGCCAGCAGGTTCATGGTGCCGATCACGTTGACCTCGTGGAGAGCGGTTCCGCTCATCCGGGTCGAATCGACGACAAGGAAAGTGTGGACGATGGTGTCGACCTGGGTGGCCCGCACGATGCGCGAAAGGATGGAGTAGCTCTCGTCGGCTTTGACGAACTCGGTCCGTTCCAGCCGCACGCGGGGCTCGGTCGTGTCGAGCCCCACAATCGTCTCGACCGAGGGGTCGCGTTCCAGTGCCTCGGCGACGCGCCCTCCCCAGAACGAACCGACGCCAGTGACGAGAACCCGCCGTCCCATCGCCAGCCGAACCTCAGCCGAACCA
>JBPYFF010000563.1:0-9446 GCA_051984455.1 Acidimicrobiales bacterium
CAGACGGCTCCCTTGCCCTCGACCGGTCGGCACCCGGACGGGGCGCGTGGCTATGCGCAGCGACGCAAGCAGGCCTCCCGGCGGTATCCTGCCTGGATCTCGCGGCCCGCCGGCGGGCCTTCGGTCGAGCCTTCCGCGCTCCGGTCGAGGCATCCCGAATCGCCGTGCTGCGTGAGATGGTGCGAGAACGTGCGAGGATAGAGGTTCGCGGGGTTGTTCCTGTGGACCGCCAACAGAAGGGATTGACGTAGCACTTGCCCAAGAAGATTCGGTTGTACGAGCTGGCACGCGAGCTCGGCCTGACAAACAAAGAGGCCCTTGACCTCTCGCTCGCACTGGGCATTGGGGTCAAGAGCCACTCGTCGAGCATCGAGGATGCGCAGGCCGACCGGGTCCGCCGAAGGGCGGCCCGGGACGGGCTCGTTCGCGAGCATCAGCCGGAAGAACCGAAAGAGGCGAAGGGCCGCGCCCGCGTCGCCAAGGCGCCGGCGGCTGAGACCGCGGTGGCGCCGCCCCCGCCGGGTGACGGCGCCGGCGCGCCCCCGTCCCCCGCGCCCACCCCGGCGCCGGAAGTGCCGGCCGCGACCGCCCCTGTGCCCGTGACGCCCGCTGCGACCGAGCGTTCCGGCGACCCCCGGCTGATCACGAGCCGCCCGAACGAGCCGGTCACCGCCCGGCCCGAGCCGCAGGTTCGTCCCGACGGCGCACCCCGCCCGGCCCGCCCCATCCCGCCATCGCCTTCGCCCGCCACCGCCGTTCCGGCCGCATCGGCCCGCCCGCTGTCTCCACCTCCGGCTCGTACGGGCGCAAGCGGGCCCCAGCCCGGCGCTCGGCGGCCCGCTCCCCCGGCAGGACCACGACCGAGCGGGGGCGGAGGGCCCCAGCCGGCCGCAGCTCGTGGCGGCCCGCCGCTGTCACCGTCCGGTAAGCCCATCCCGCCGCCGCCGGCGCCGTCCGGGCGCGGCCGGCCGCCCCTGTCGCCGTCCGGCAAGCCGATCCCGCCGCCACCGGGTGTGGGAGCGCGGAATCCCGGCCAGACGACCAATCGTCCCGCTCCCGGTGCCGGTCGACCCGCAGGCGGCGGTCCCCGACCCGGCGGCGGAGGGGTCTCGGGCGGCTTCGGCCGCCCCGGTGGCGCTGGCCGGCCGTCACCCGGCACCGGATTCGGCCGTCCGGGAGGAGCCGGCGCAGGGTTCGGGCGTCCTGGCGGGGGCGGGCCCGGCGGCCCACCCGGTGGCCGGGGCGGACCCATGTTCGGCGGTCGAGGCCGCCCCAACCAACGCCGCCCGGCCCGCCGGCGACGGCGCAACTTCGAGGAGCTCGAAGCGCAGGAGCTCACCCGGTACACGCCCTCGGACGCGCCCGTTCCGGAAGGAGAGGTCATCGTTCAGCGCGGTTCGACCGCTCAGGAGGTCGGGCCGAAGCTCAACCGGTCAGCGGCTGATGTCGTCCGGTTTCTCCTGCAACAAGGGGAGATGGTCACTGCCACCCAGTCGCTGAGCGACGACATGATCGAGCTGTTCGCGGCCGAACTCAGTGCGGAAGTCCGGCTGGTGGATCCGGGCGAGGAAAAGGAAGCGGAGCTCCAGGCCAAGTACTTCGACGACGAGGACGAAGACGACGAGTCCTTGCTGCGGCCCCGTCCGCCGGTGGTGACGGTGATGGGCCACGTCGACCACGGCAAGACCATGCTCCTCGATCGCATTCGGGAGACCAACGTGGTGGCCAGCGAGGCGGGGGGGATCACCCAGCACATTGGTGCCTACCAGGTCGACTACGAGGGCCAGCTGATTACCTTCATCGACACTCCGGGGCACGAGGCGTTCACCGCCATGCGGGCCCGTGGCGCGGAGGTGACCGACATCGTCATCCTGGTCGTCGCCGCTGACGACGGCGTGATGCCGCAGACGATCGAAGCCATCAACCATGCCAAGGCGGCCGAGGTCCCGATCATCGTCGCCCTCAACAAGATCGATCGAGAAGACGCCGACCCGACCCGGGCCATGCAGCAGCTTGCCGACCAGGGCCTCGTGCCTGAGCAGTGGGGAGGCGACGTCATCATGGTCGAGGTGTCCGCTCTCCAGCGCCTCGGCATCGACGACCTGCTCGAGCAGGTCCTGCTGGTCGCCGAGCTCGAGGAGCTGGTCGCCAACCCCGAAGGACGGGCAAGGGGTGTCGTCCTGGAAGCCAATCTCGACGTGGGCCGGGGACCGGTTGCCACCGTGATCGTCGAGAAAGGCACTCTCCGGGTGAGCGACATCGTCGTCGCGGGTGCGGCATGGGGTCGAGTCCGGGCCCTCCTCGACGACAGGGGCGACGCGGTCAAAGAGGCGTTGCCCTCAACGCCGGTCCAGGTCCTCGGCTTTGGCGATGTCCCTGCCGCCGGAGACGAGTTCCGGGTGACTGACAAGGAGAAGACCGCTCGCGACATCGCCGAGCTCCGCGAGCAGCGGTACCGCTCGGCCGACCTACGCAAGACCTCGTCGGCGACGGGGACGGGCGCCAAGCTGGAGGACATCTTCGAGCAGATCCAGCGAGGCGAGACGGCGACGCTCAATCTCGTGCTCAAGGCGGACGTCCAGGGTTCGCTCGAGGCCGTGACCGAAAGTCTCCGGAAGCTGGAGCGCGACGAGGTCAAGCTGTCGTTCGTACACCGGGCCGTGGGTGGGATTACCGAGAACGACGTGACCCTCGCCGCGGCCTCCAATGCCACGATCATCGGCTTCAACGTCCGCCCTGACCGTAACGCCCGGGAGCTGGCCGAGGCCCAGGATGTGGAGATCCGCACCTACGAGATCATCTACAAGCTGATCGAGGACATCGAGAGCGCCATGGTCGGGATGCTCGCCCCCGAGTACGAGGAGGTCATCACCGGCGAGGCCGAGGTGCGAGAGATCTTCCGCATCCCTCGCGTCGGTGCGGTGGCCGGCTGCTACGTGCGAAGCGGCGTCGTGACCAGGGGATCGAGGGTCCGCTTCCTGCGTGACGGGATCATCATCTGGAAGGGCAGCATCACCTCTCTCAAACGGTTCAAGGAAGACGTCCGGGAGGTCCAGACCGGTTTCGAATGCGGGATCGGCCTGTCCAACAACCAGGACCTCCGACCCGGTGACATCATCGAGACCTACGAGGAGCGGGAGATTCCCCGCAGCACATGACGGAGGTGGGCGGCGTGCACGTCGCCGCTCTCGCGTTCGATCTCTACCTGCCGCAAGCGCACTCGTTGAAAGAGAAGCGAGCAATCATCCGGCCCATCCTTGACGGCTGCCGCAACCGGTACCGGGTGGCGGCGGCCGAGGTATCGCATCAGGACCGCTGGCAGCGAGCCGGCCTGGGTATCGCGGTCGTCTCTTCCACCGCGGGCCACGTCGTCGACGTGCTGGACCAGGTCGAGCGCTTCGTCTGGTCGTTCCCCGAGGTCGAAGTGGTGACGGCCGAGCGGCGCTGGATGGAGGACGGGACGTGAGCACGGCCCGGCGTTATCCCCGATCGGCGCGGGTCAACGAGGTCCTTCGGGAGGTCCTCGGCGAGACCATCGAGCGGCTGGCCGACACCGATGATCGCCTCTCTCTGCTCACCGTCACCGGCGTGGACGTCGATCCTGACCTCCGGCATGCCAAGGTGTGGCTGGCGTCGCTCTCGGAAGAACAACAGGGCGCCCTTGAAGCGGTCCGCGGCCGCCTCCAGGCTGCGGTCGGGCGGCAGGTCCATTTGAAGAGGACGCCTCTGCTGTCGTTTGCACCCGATCCGGCGGTGTCGACGGGGGACAGGGTGGAGTCGATTCTGCGCCAGCTGCGTTTGGCCGGGGACAACCATCTCGATCACCCCGACCGATGACCCGGGGCACGAATGGGCTGGTCGTCGTGGACAAGCCGGCCGGCTGGACCAGCCACGACGTCGTCGGCCGGTGCCGCAAGGTCTTTGGGCTCCGCCGGGTCGGCCACGGTGGGACCCTTGACCCCGATGCGACTGGAGTACTGCTGGTCGGGCTGGGTCGGGCGACCCGACTGCTTCGCTATGTCTCAGCCCTGTCGAAGTCCTACACAGGCGAAATCGTCCTTGGTGTCACCACCTCGACGCTCGACGCCAGCGGGGAGATTACCGGTCGGTGGGACATGAGCGGCGTGACGCTGGAAGCGGCCCGGGCCGCGGCCCGGCGACTGACCGGCACGATCGCCCAGGTGCCGCCAATGGTGTCGGCCATCCACGCTGGTGGCCGGCGGTTGCATCAGCTGGCCAGGGCGGGGATCGAGGTTGATCGGCCGGCGAGGACGGTCACGGTAAGCCGCTTCTCGCTGGACCCGGCTCCCGGACCGGGCCGGGAGCCGGTTTTCACCATTCGAGTCGACTGCTCGTCGGGAACCTATGTCCGGAGCCTGGCGGCTGATCTCGGCTCCGCCCTCGGAGGCGGCAGCCACCTGCGTCATCTTCGGCGCGTCGCCGTGGGGCCGTTCGGTGTGAGCGACGCCGTGCCGCTCGAACGAATATCGGTCACCGACGTGCGGCCGCCCCTTGCCGTCCTTTCCGGCATGCCCGCGATTCGGGTTGACGATTTGCTGGCCGCAGTGGTCGCCCATGGCCGGGTTCTTGGCCGGGCCGAGCTCGGGGTGGAGGGCAACGGCCCCTGGGCGGTCATCGATGGCGCCGGCGAGCTGCTGGCGGTCTACGAGGCCCACGCCGACGGACGGGCGAAGCCTGCGGTCGTACTCACATCCGCCTCCGGCCCGGACCAGTAGCCTCCGGTGGGATGGAGGTTCTCGAGCCGGGCGACTGCCCACCGGCCACCACCGGAAGCGTGGTCACCATCGGCGCTTATGACGGAGTCCACCTCGGCCACCGTCATCTGATCGGCCGAGTGAAGGCCCTGGCAGCCGAGCTCGGGTGTGCCTCGGGAGTGGTGACGTTCGATCGCCACCCTGCCACCGTCGTCCGGCCGGAGTCGGCGCCAAAGCTGTTAACGGACCTGGACCAGCGGCTCGAGCTGCTTGCTTCCACCGGCCTCGACTACACGCTCGTGATCCATTTCGACCGTGACCGGTCGCGTGAGTCGGCCGAGGACTTCGTCAGCGAAGTACTGGTTGCCTGCCTCCGAGCTCAGGCGGTCGTCGTCGGCCACGACTTCCACTTCGGTTATGGCCGGAGCGGCAACGTTCCGCTGCTGCAGCGTATGGGCGCCGAGCTCGGATTCGACGTGCACGGGTTGCGGCTGGTCGGCGACGGGCCGGGTATTGCCCCGGTGTCGTCGACGCGTATCCGCGAGCTGCTCTCCGAGGGCGAGGTGGTGGAGGCGGCTGAGCTGCTGGGCCGGGCTCACGAAGTACGAGGCCGGGTGGTTCGCGGCGATCGACGAGGCGCCGACCTGGGCTTCCCGACCGCCAACGTCGCGGTACCGGCGGAGATCCAGCTACCGGCTGACGGCGTCTACGCAGGCTGGTTCCTGCGCCCGGACGGAAATGCCCACCCTTCGGCCATCTCCCTCGGGACACGCCCGACCTTCTTCGAGGACACCGCACCCTCGGTGCTGGAAGCTCACTTGCTGGAGTTCCGCGGCGATCTCTACGACGAACGGGCGAGGGTTTCCTTTGTTGCACGGCTCCACGACCAGGTGCGCTTCGACACCGTCGAGGGACTGGTCGCCCAGATGGAGAGCGATGTTCACGCGACCCGGCGGGTCCTGACTCCCTGACCGCCTACTCGATCTCCCCTGATGCCCGACCGCGCCTCTGCCGCTTGAGCGCTGCCCGGCGGCGCTTCCCCTCGAGGCGGCGACGCTGTGAGGCGAGGGTCGGGCGGGTGGGCCGCCGGGCCGACGGCACGGTCAGGGCGCCCGCCAGCCGGGCGGCGAGCCGCTGCACGGCCAGTTCCCGGTTCTGAGCCTGAGAGCGCTGATCCCTGGCCACGATCCGGATGGATGGACCGAATCGTTCCAGCAGAGTGGCCCGAATGTCATCGTTCAGCGACGGCGAATGAGCCAGGTCGAAGCGCAGTTCCACCCGGGTGTTGGAGGTGTTGGCATGCTGGCCGCCCGGGCCGCCGCTGGCGGAAAAACGCCATTCCAGCTCCTCAAGCGGGATGGCCAAGGATGCCGTCACCCGCAGAACCGGCTCGTCGGCCACGGGAGCGAAACTACCCGCCCGGCTGGTACCATCTGCCCTGCCCTTGGGCGATCAGCCCGGGCGCGTCCAGGAATCTGTAAGGAACCCATTGCCGCATGCCTGACAAAGCCGCCACGATTGCCGCCTACCGGGTGCACGAGACCGACACCGGCTCACCGGAGGTACAGGTGGCGATCCTCAGCGAGCGGATTGCGCATCTGACCGAGCACCTCAAGGTGCACAAGCACGACCATCACACCCGTCGTGGATTGATGAAGCTGATCGGGCGTCGGCGGCGGCTGCTCGACTACGTGCGAGCGAACGACGTGGAGCGATATCGCGCCCTAATCGCCAAGTTGGGCTTGCGGCGCTAACACATGCGAGCAGCGTACGGAGGCCAGCTGCCAGTCGAGGACAACCGGGTCGCGGTTGGCGTCGACTGGGAACTGGTCCCGCCGCCGCTCCCGAGGAGGCCCAAGGGGGCCCGCGAAAGGAGCATGTCCCATGCGGGACGCTATTTCTGTCTCCGGCCCGATTAGCGGGACCGGCAAGTCCATCACCTTCGAGACCGGGCTTTTGGCCCAGCAGTCTCAAGGCGCGGTCGTCGCCCGCATCGGCGACACCATGGTTCTCGCCACCGCCAACGCCGAGAAGACGGTACGGGAGGGTATCGACTTCTTCCCGTTGACGGTCGATGTCGAGTAACGGATGTATGCCGCCGGCAAAATCCCCGGCTCCTTCTTCCGCCGGGAGGGCCGTCCGACTGACCAGGCCATCCTGACCGCCCGCCTGATTGACCGTCCCCTTCGGCCGTCCTTCAAAGACGGCTACCGCAACGAAACGCAGGTGATTGCCACCATTATCGGCGCGGACCAGGAGAATCCCCATGACGTCCTCGCGATCAACGCCGCCAGCGCGGCGTTGATGCTGTCGGGCATCCCGTTTGAGGGACCGCTCGGCGCCGTTCGGGTCGCGTGCTCGACCGACGGCGAGTGGATTCCGCATCCCACCTACCAGGAGGGAGACCGATCGACCTTCGAGCTGGTGGTGGCCGGTCGTGAGCTCGCCGGTGGCGACGTCGCCATCATGATGGTCGAGGCGAGTGGCACAGAGGAAGCCTGGAGGTACTACCAGTCGGGCGCACCCCATGTGACAGAGGAAGTCATCGCCTGGGGACTCGAGTCAGCCAAGACGTGGATCAGGGAATCGATCTCTCAGCAGCGGCAGCTGGTGGAAAAGGCAGGGGTGCATGACCCTGTTCCCTACGTCCCGCAGGTGGACTATGGCCCCGACGTCTGGGAAAGGGTGGGCGCCGCCGCCGAGCGGGTCGAGCGGGTGACGACGATCACCCAGAAGGCGGAGCGCAACGCTGCGACCGAGGAGGTCACGAGCGCGATCGTCTCGGAGCTATCCCAGGAGTTCGAAGGGCGGGAGAAGGAGATCAAGGCTGCGGTGCGGGCGCTCATCAAGCAGCTCGTCCGCACCCGCATCGTCACCGAGGGACTTCGCATTGACGGCCGCCGCCCGACCGAAATCCGGCCGCTTTCGGCCGAGGTGGGGCTAATCCCGACCGCACATGGATCGGCGCTCTTTCAGCGAGGCGAGACCCAGGTGCTCAACATCACCACTCTCGGGATGCCCCGCATGGACCAGCTTCTCGACACGATCGGCATCGATGACAAGAAGCGCTACATGCATCACTACAACATGCCGCCGTATGCCAATGGCGAGACCGGCCGGGTCGGTAGTCCCAAACGCCGCGAGATCGGGCACGGACTGCTCGCGGAGCGGGCCTTGCTCCCCGTCGTGCCGACCGTCGAAGAGTTCCCCTACGCGCTGCGATTGGTGTCCGAAGTGCTCAGCTCCAACGGCTCCACCTCGATGGCGTCGGTCTGCGGTTCGACCTTGTCACTCATGGACGCCGGCGTTCCCATCAAGGCCCCCGTCGCGGGCATCGCCATGGGGTTGGTCTATGCCGATGGCAAGTACCTCACCCTCACCGACATTCTCGGCGCGGAGGACGCATTCGGCGACATGGACTTCAAGGTGGCGGGGACATCCGACTTCATCACCGCCCTGCAGCTGGATACCAAGATCGATGGGTTGCCCGCCGACGTGCTGGCTGCCGCCCTTCGCCAGGCCCGCGACGCCCGCTTGCAGATCCTCGAAGTGATGCACGATGCCATCAGCGAGCCCAGGGCCAGCGTGCGCGACACTGCTCCGAAGATCGTGAGCCTGGAGATCCCGGTCGACAAGATCGGCGAAGTGATCGGACCCAAGGGCAAGGTCATCAACACGCTGCAGCAGGAGACCGGCGCCGACATCAGCGTGGATGATGACGGCGTGACCGGCACGGTCACGATTGGAGCGAAGGATGGGGCCGCGGTGGATGAAGCCCGGCGCCGGATAGAGCTGATCCTCGATCCGCCGAAGGCCGAGGTCGGCAGTACGTACACGGGCAGGGTGGTCAACATCACCAAGTTCGGTGCGTTCGTCAACATCCTTCCCGGGCGCGACGGGCTCGTTCACATCTCCAAGCTGGGCCGGGGCAGGCGGTTGGACAAAGTCGAGGACGTCATCGATCTGGGCGACGAGCTCACCGTCCGGGTGGACGACGTCGATCCGCAAGGCAAGGTCTCACTGTCCCTGGTCGACGATGACGATGCTCCTTCCGGGGTGGGCAACGGCGCTGATCGGGTGGCGGCGGCCACTGCGTCCGGTGACCAGACGGCGGGACGGGCAGACGAGGCATCGTTCGAAGACGTGTGGGAGCAAGAGGCCAAGGCCAGCTTCGGCGATCTCGGGCCGGCGGAGAGCTCGAGCGGCGGGAGCCGTCCCGAGCGCGGGCCTCGCCGCAACCCCCGCCGCCGGCATTAGTCGGTCATTGACGATCACCACGACCCGCCTCGACTGCGGGTTGACCGTCGTTACCGAGCGCATGCCCGACACACGGTCCATCGCGGTCGGATTCTGGGTCGGGACCGGATCACGGGACGAGGATCCGAAGGTCGCGGGCGCATCTCATTTCCTCGAGCACCTGCTGTTCAAGGGAACGGAGCGCCGCACCGCTCGCGACATCGCTGAATCCATCGACGAGGTTGGCGGCGACAGCAACGCCTTCACCACCAAGGAGTACACCGCCTTCTACATCCGCGTCCTGTCGGAGGCCCGGGCGATGGCCATCGACCTGCTCTCCGACATCATGTGGGCGCCGGCTTTCCGGCCCGACGACGTGGAAGCCGAGCGCGAGGTCATCGGCGAAGAAATTTTGATGCACGCCGATGAGCCGGCCGACCTGGTGCACGAACTGTTCGCGGCCGCCCTGTTCCCGGACCATTCCCTGGGGCGGGA
>JBPYFF010000564.1:0-4715 GCA_051984455.1 Acidimicrobiales bacterium
TGATCCAGCCGGACGTGCAGCGGCCGTAGCGGCCGCGGGGGGGCCCATAGACATCCTCGTCAACAACGCAGCCCGCAGTGGACGGACCCGGACCGAGGACGAGGATGCCAAGGCCTTCGCCGAAGTGCTGGAGGTCAACCTCGTCGCTGCCTACGACCTCGCCCGCCGTGTCGCCGAGCAGGCTGGGGAGGAGGGCGCCTCCATCATCAATGTAGGTTCCATTCTCGGTTTGGTCTCCGGCGCACCAATGGGCGGCGCGGCCTACGCGGCCTCGAAGGCCGGGTTGTTCGGACTAACCAAGGAACTCGCCGGACAGTGGGGCCGGCGGGGTATCCGGTCCAACGCTCTGGCCCCTGGCTGGTTCCGCACCGAGATGACCGAGCTGCTGTTCGCGGACGAGCGGTCTTCGAACTGGGTTCGGCGCAACACCATGCTCGGGCGGGCTGGAGACGTTAGCGACCTCGACGGAGCCCTGCTCTTTCTTGCCTCACCCGCGTCCAACTACTGCACCGGCCAGATCATCGTCGTTGACGGTGGCTGGACCGCCCGGTGACAAATCGAGAGGACATGTCCATGAACGCCGAAGTACCTCAAGCCACCTCACACAACCTCGACGCCAGGACCATGTCGGCCCTGATCGGAGAACACGCTGCCCGCCGACCGGACGCGATGGCGTTGACCGTGCCAGGCAGCCGCTTGACCTGGGCCGATCTCCGCACGGAGGTCGACCGGTACGCCGCGGCGATGACAGCCTCAGGACTGCGGGCCGGCGACCGGGTTGCAGTGGTCGCCGCCAACGGTCTTCCTTACGTCGCGATGCACTACGCCTGCTCACGTATCGGTGTGACTCAAGTCGGGGTCAACTGGCGGCTCTCCCCCTACGAGGTCGGCGAGATCCTCCGCGATGCAACCCCCCAACTCGTGCTGGTGGACGGCGACATGCGTTCGCTCCTGGCGGAGTCGCCGGAGTTTCCCACCGTGGTTCTGGACGGGCCGGACGCCAAGCTCGACGAGTGGCTCGCCGCTGGTGCGGGGACCCAGGTGGTCGATGTCAGCGCGGAGGACAACATCCTCATGATGCTGTACACGACTGGGACCACCGGGCGGGCCAAGGGGGCGATGATCTCCGAGTACAACGTCAACCAGATGTTGCGAGAGATGAGCGCGAAATGGTTGATGCGCCCTGACATGAGCTTTGTGAACGTGCTGCCGTTCTTCCACGTGAGCGGGACTGGTGCAGCCTTCACGACGATGTTCGTCGGCGGGGAGGTGATTCTGCCCGAGAACGCCTCCGCCGAGGTCATCGCCCGCACGATCCAAGATCACAGGGTCACGCACTCGGCGCTCGTGCCGACCATCCTCAACGGCCTTGTGTATGAGCCCTCGCTCAAGCAGTTCGACCTGTCCTCCCTCGAGGTGCTCGTTTATGGGGCAGCTCCCTCTGGAGGAACCCTGATCCAGGACGCCATGGCGCTCATGCCGTCCTGCGGGTTCACGCAAGGCTACGGCCTGACCGAAACCACCGGGGGCGTTTCCGCGGCACCACTGCGCCGCCACGGCGAGAAGGACGACCAACCAGGGACAGTCGGTCAGGCCACGGCCAACTATGAAATCCGGATCGTGAACCCGGTGACTGGCGCTGATGTCCCGGCCGGAACCGATGGCGAGGTGTGGTTGCGCGGCTCGCAGAACGCGCAAGGCTACTGGAAACGCCCCGAGGAGACATCCGCCAATTTCTTGCCCGAAGGCTGGTTCCGCACTGGCGACATAGGAGTCCTCGACGAGGACGGGTTCCTGTACCTGAAGGACCGGCTAAAGGACATGATCATTTCTGGCGGTGAGAACATCTACTCCGTCGAGGTGGAGAACGCCCTCCTGACCCACCCGGAGATCCGCGAGGTCGCTGTCTACGGGGTACCTGACGAGCGGTGGGGCGAGTCAGTGAAGGCGGTCGTGGCCCGAACTGAGGGTTCGACACTGGACGCCGAGGCCGTGATCGCGCACGCGAGCGGCCGCTTGGCAAGATACAAGTGTCCCAAGGTTGTGGAATTCGTCGACGTCCTGCCCAAGAGCGGCAGCGGGAAGATAATCAAGCACGCCCTGCGGCAGCGCGACAGCCTGCAGGCGTGAATCAGACCGAACGTACGGACGGAACCTGTGACCCAACCCCGTCCTGGTTCCGGGAGGCCATCTCCATCAAGCCCCGCGTAGAGCATGTCGTCGTCGACGGCGTGCGGATCGTGCTGCGTCGCTGGGGCTGTCCGGGCAACGCAGCCCCCGTCGTACTCATCCACGGAGGCACCGCCCACGCCCGGTGGTGGGACCACGTGGCCCCATTCCTTGTGGAGGACAACGAGGTCGTGGCACTCGACCTGAGCGGCCACGGTGACTCTTGGTGGCGGAAGGGCTACACCGCTGATCGATGGGCCGGTGAGGTCTTGGCGGTTGCGCAGGCGATGCAGACCGACAAGGCGCCGGTCGTGGTGGGGCACAGCATGGGAGGTATCGTGGCCGCTCTCGTTGCCCAACGACGCGGTGCCCATCTCACAGCGGTGGTTATCGTCGATTCGTTCTTCGCTAGCCACGCCGCGGCGCCAAGGCCAGGCCGGCCGGTCCCGACGCTGCATTCCGCATCGGATCGCGAGTTGATGGTGGCCAGGTTCCGGCTCGTTCCCGACGCTCCCTCGCTCGCCTTCACGCGGCGCCACGTTGCCTGGCACGCAGTCCGGCCCGGCGCGGCCGGCTGGGAGTGGAAGTTCGATCCGAAGATCCTGACAATGCAGCTCAGCGGGCAGCTCCGGGTGGCTGCATCGCAGTGTCCGATCCGCGTGATTCGGGGTGAACTCGGGGACATGCCCCCGGAGAGCGTCGACCGGTTGGGGGCCCTAGTCGGCGAGTTGGACAGTGTCACCACCGTCAAGGGGGGTGGGCATCACCTGATGCTGGACCGCCCCCTCGAACTGGTCGACGCTCTCCGGGCCGCGATAGGGCCCTAGCCTGATGGTCTGCTCCTGCCTTGACGCATCTCGGGCCAGGGCCCATCGGCCCATCAACACGAGGCACCCAACTCCCGGCGGGGGGCGGAAACCCGGTTCGGCTGCTTCCTCAGCGGCCGTTGAACTTTGCGGTGCGCCGAGCGAGGAAGGCGTCCACGCCCTCCGCGACGTCCGCGGAGTTGTTGACCACGTCCACAGCCATGCCCAGCTCATCCAAAGTCTGGTCCATGGACGACGTCACGGCCCGCCGCATGATGCGCTTGACCATCGAGGCGGCAAGGGGAGCGGCATCGGCGACGCGGGTGGCTAGGGCGACGACGGCAGCCTCGTAGGCTGCGTCCGCGGCGACTTGACTGACTAGCCCAAGCCGCAACGCCTCCTCCGCCGAGTAGACCTCACCGAGCAAGCTCATTCGCAAGGCGGCTTCCAGGCCCATCATTCGCGGGAAGAACCAGGCTCCTCCCTCGTCCGGCAGCAAGGCGAACCTCCCAGAGGTGTCGCCCAGCCTGGCGCTGGCAGTGGCGATTCGCAGGTCGCACGCGAGGGCGAAGGTGAGTCCCCCGGCCACGGCAGCGCCGTTGATTCCGGCGATCACCGGCTTGGACAAACCCGTCAGGCTGCGGACCACGGCATGGCCGGTGTCCCGCATGACGAACCCGTGGCCGAAGGGATGCCCAACACCGCGATCGATCTCGTCCTGTGATTGAACGTCGCCGCCCGAGCAGAATGCGTCGCCGGCTCCGGTGAGCACGGCCACCCTTGCCGTGGGATCGATCTCGAAGTCCCTCAGCGCGCCACACAATTCGTCGCACAGGCGTTGTGTGTAGGCGTTCTTGCGGTGCGGACGGTTCAGGGTGATGCGCACGATTCGGGGGTCATCGGCCAGGTGATCGACCAAGACGTCGCTGTAGGTCATGGCTGCTCCGGGATAGGTTCGAACTCAGGTGACAAATAGCGAGCTAGGACATCAGGGATCTCGCTACGGGCGACCTGCGGATGACTGCGGATGGTCCACGCGTCAAGGCCCTCGACAATCGTTCGCACGGTGGCGGTCAACAGTTCCGGGTCGGCACGACGGATCCGACCAGCGGCCTGACCGAGCTCGATGAACCGGCGAGTGGCCGCGAATGCGCGCCGCTCCTCAGCGCGGGACTGGTCCCGCAACAGTCTGCTGACCTGAATCCTGCTACGGGCCATGCGGAGCAGGGCCCGGTAGTCGTCGTTGATGGCGGTGATCGTTGTCACGATCCGGGTGAGGACCTCATGCAAGCCGGCATCGAGCAGCAACTCGATTGACTCCACGAGGCGCATGCGCTGCTCATACTCGGCGAAGGTCCGCTCAAGGCACGCGTGGATCGCGTGGTCCTTCGTGGCGAAATGCGAGTAGAACGTGGCCGTCGATACACCGACGCGATCAGCGACGAGTTCGCCGGTGAACTCTCCGGTCTCAGCGATGACGTCAAGGGTCCCCTGGAGTAAGGCGGCTCGCGTTCGGGCGGCCTTGCCCCCGGCCCGGTTCCCTCGAGGCTGAGAAGTGGTCATTGGTCAGAAACCTACAAGATTACTTGACCAACGGTCAATTCCATGATGTGATTCGGACGTCAACTTTGGACGAAGGAGTCTCCGTGACCCAGCCCCTTCTGTGCTCGATCGACGACGGGATTGCCGTCCTCACCTTCAACCGCGGCGACGCGGCCAACACTTGGTCTGCCGACCTGC
>JBPYFF010000565.1:0-3296 GCA_051984455.1 Acidimicrobiales bacterium
GGCCAAGGCAGTGATGCGCAAGCCGAAGAAGAAGGTTTGCCAGTTCTGCAAGGAGAAGGCGACCGGTGTCGACTACAAGGACACCACGCTGCTCCGCAAGTTCATCTCCGACCGCGGCAAGATCCGCGCCCGTCGGGTCACCGGCAACTGCGTCCAGCACCAGCGTGACGTGGCGACCGCGGTGAAGAACGCCCGCGAGCTCGCCCTCCTGCCCTACACGTCCACCGGTCGCTGAGGGGAGGCACCACGATGAAGATCATCCTGACCCAGGAGGTCACCGGTCTCGGTGGCCCGGGCGACGTGGTCGAGGTCAAGGACGGCTACGGCCGCAACTACCTCCTGCCCCGCGGCGTCGCCATCCGCTGGACGCGCGGCGGTGAGAAGACCGTCGAGTCGATCAAGCGGGCCCGCTCGGCGCGCGCCGTGCGCGACCAGGAGCACGCCGACGAGCTCAAGGCGAAGCTCGAGGCCGCTCCGGTCGACGTCAAGGTCAAGGCCGGCTCCGCCGGTCGTCTGTTCGGCGCGGTGACCACCAACGAGATCGCCGGCGCGCTGGCGGCCGTGGCCGGCGAGGACGTCGACCGGCGGACCATCGCGCTGGCCAACCCGATCAAGAGCCTCGGCGCCCATGCGGTGTCGGTGCGGCTCCACGACGACGTGTCGGCCGAGGTGGCGCTCAACGTCATCCCCGCCTGACCCACACGGAGCACGTCGCTCGAACGGCCCGCCCGGACCAGGTCCGGACGGGCCGTCGACGTTCTCGCCCCCGCGCAGCACGCAGGCTCTTTACAGCCTGTGTATGACCGGTGGATATCCCCCGTTTCGGCCCCGGGGTGGGCGCCATGTCGACAAACCAACGCCCGAATCCCAGATGGCGAAAAGGTGAACCGAATCCCGTGCAGACTTTTTCGCATGCACATCTGTGGAACCACGAACACCCAGGTCAGCGGCATGGTATGGACCGGTGCCACGGGTCTGTCCACACGTTGTCCACTGGGTCGGCCACAGCGGGTGGCCGGTCGTCCACCTCCGCGCCCCGGTTATCCCCAGCGCCTGTGGAGAACGGGCTGGGCACGGCTCCGTTCCGGGCTTAGATTCCGGCGTTGGTAGGCGGACTCCACGGGTGGAAACCGGATCGGGATCACTGGCCCGCCCGGTGCGTGAACGACGGCCGGAGCGGCTCCACGGCTCTGTCGGTGCTCACCCCTAGCGTCACTCCTGTCACACACGCGCACGAGCCTTGGCGCGTCCGACGTCTCGGAAGGAGCGGGGTTGAGCATCACCGAGCAGGGGCCCTGGGACGTCCCCGGGCCGCCTGACCCACCCCGCGACGACTGGGGTGACGGCCCGGCGGCCTACGAGCCGGGCGAGCGCCCGACCCGTCCCGGCGACCGCACCCCGCCGCAGGACAACGCGGCGGAGCAGAGCGTGCTCGGCTCCATGATGCTGACCAAGGACTCCATCGCCGACGTCAGCGAGCTGCTCCGCGGCGGAGACTTCTACCGGCCGGTCCACGAGGTCATCTTCAACGCGATCATCGACCTCTACGGACGCGGTGAGCCGGCCGACCCGATCACCGTGGGCAACGAGCTGCACCGGCAGGGAGAGCTCGCCCGCATCGGTGGCGCCTCCTACCTCCACACCCTCACGGCCAACGTCCCCATCGCCGCCAATGCCGGCTACTACGCCGAGATCGTGCGCGAGAAGGCGATCCTGCGCCGACTGGTCGACGCCGGCACCAAGATCGTGCAGCTCGGCTACGCCGGCCAGGGTCAGGTCGACGACGTGGTCGACGCGGCGCAGGCCGAGGTCTACCAGGTCACCGACCGGCGTACCTCCGAGGACTACGCCCCTCTCTCCGACATCATGGACGGCGTCCTCGACGAGATCGAGGCGATCGGCAACCGCGATGCGGGGCTGTACGGCGTGCCCACGGGCTTCGCCGACCTCGACGACCTGACCAACGGGCTCCACAACGGGCAGATGGTCATCGTCGCCGCCCGCCCCGCCGTCGGGAAGTCGACGCTGGCGCTCGACCTGTGCCGCGCGGCCTCGATCCACAACAACATGACCAGCTGCTTCTTCAGCCTCGAGATGACCAAGTCAGAGATCACCATGCGGCTGCTGTCCGCCGAGGCCAAGGTGCCGCTCAACCACATCCGCAACGGCCAGATGAACGACGAGGACTGGCAGAAGCTGGCCAAGAAGATGGCCGAGGTGTCGCGGGCGCCGCTCTTCATCGACGACTCCCCCAACATGACGATGATGGAGATCCGCGCCAAGGCCCGCCGGCTCAAGCAGCGCCACGACCTGCGCCTGGTCGTCATCGACTACATGCAGCTGATGACCTCCGGCCGCAAGGTCGAGAGCCGCCAGCTCGAGGTCAGTGAGTTCTCCCGCCAGATCAAGCTGCTCGCCAAGGAGCTCGAGGTTCCGATCGTGGCGCTCTCCCAGCTCAACCGCGGTCCCGAGCAGCGCGGTGACAAGCGTCCGATGATGAGTGACCTGCGTGAGTCCGGGTCTCTCGAGCAGGACGCCGACATGGTGGTGCTGCTCCACCGCGAGGACATCTACGAGAAGGAGTCGACCCGCCCCGGTGAGGCCGACCTGATCGTCGCCAAGCACCGCAACGGCCCCACCCGCGACATCGTCGTGGCCTTCCAGGGCCATTACTCACGCTTCGTCGACATGGCCCACTGAGCAGAGCGGATGCCGGAGGCAAGAGAAACCTGGAAATGAGACGAGACTTCCGGAAATCCGAGCCAGATTGTCGGAATCGGACGCGCGGGCACTGCTGGAGTTCGTCACGGTCTATTCCGGCAAGTACTTCGAGTCGCAAGGCTGCGCCGACTGGGTTCTGCAGCACTGACGCGCCACACGATTCGACTGCGGCCGCCTTTCCACCAGCCGGGAAGGCGGCCGCAGCATTCCGACATCCTGATCCGCGGGGTGCGGACGACATTCGGGAACGTCCAACGGAAGTTCCGCTGACTTCAGTCCCAGCCGAGTTCCACGCCTGCGCCGCACGCGGCATCCGGCCGTCATGCGGGTGACCACCATTCCTCGCGACTGTCTGGGAAGACGGGGCACCCGGGGAGGCAATACGGAGGGGTCTTGACCTTCGGTTTGGCGGCACCCGCATCACAAAGACCTGGGACGAGTGCAGCTTCTGATGCCTGGCCCTGAGTAACGGGAACAGCGACCCCTTCTACATCGGCAAGCGGTACGGCCCTGTCGTCCCTCCCGGGGCCGGCCGGCTGCACCCACGGACCAACGACGGTGATCTGTCGACCGGA
>JBPYFF010000566.1:0-4653 GCA_051984455.1 Acidimicrobiales bacterium
GAGACCCTGGTCGTCGGCCCCCCTGCCCTCGCCTCTATGGTCGAGCTCGCCGGCTATCCATTCCGGGCGGGTGGTGAGCCACCGGAAGAGGAGGTCGGACCGATCAGGGAGCGCCTCCCGGTGGCGCCCCCGGCAGAGGCGTCAATCCTCGGCAATCGGGAGCTCTTTGGCCGGCTGGCCACCGGGGCGATGCTGCCCGAAATGGAGCGGGTCTGCGAGGCCTGGCTCCCCCACCTGGTGCTGCGGGAGCCGTGCGAGTATGCATCGTCGGTCGTCGCGAGCGGGGCCGGCATCAAGACCGCCCAGGTGGCCATTTCCCTGGCGGAAGCCGAGGCGCGGTCGATCGCGGTGGCCGGGCCCGCGCTCGAGGCACACCGCACCGGCCTGGTAGATGAGCTGTGGGCCTCGCCCTATCTCACCCGATTTCCCGGGTCCCTTGACCCTTCCCCGTTCCCGAACACCGTCCGTTTTCGGGAGGTGGCGACACCGTCAAGCCGCTCACTCCCCGATTGGTGGAGTGGTTCCCGTGCTCCCCTCGTCTATGTGAGCTTCGGGACAGTGCTCGGGTACATGTCAGTGGCGGGATCGGTCTACCGAGCCATGTTGACGGCGGTGAAGGACCTCGATGCCAGGGTGCTCCTCACGGTCGGCCGCCGGTTCGACGGCTCCGGCCTCGGAACCATTCCCCGCAACGTCCATGTCGAGGACTGGGTCGATCAAGCCGACGTGATGCCGGAGACTGACCTCGTCGTCTGCCACGGAGGGTCCGGAACCGCGTTGGGCGCACTCGCCGCCGGCGTGCCGATGGTGATCGTCCCCGTCTTCGCCGACCAGTTCGAAAACGGCCGGCGTATCGCTGATCAGGGAGCCGGACTCGTCGTAGGAGCCGTCCCGCCCACGGACGGGGTGAACCGGAACGTCATTGGCGCAGTCGACGCTCCACGAATCACTGATGCCATCGAGACCGTGCTCGGCACGCCATCTCACCGGCAGCAGGCCGCCTTGATCTCGGCAGAAATGGCAGCCACGCCGGAGGCCGATGACGTTCTCGCCGCCCTGCTGGCGGGCCCTCTCACCGGTCGTTGACCCGCCCGTCGACGTCAGCGGGCCGGCCGGGAAAAGTGCGTCTTGGGACGGCCGACTGGCCGGCCGTCGACCACGATGTCGAGCCGCTCGTTGTAGAAGGCGACCAGGCCCGCGACAGGCAGCACCTGCCGGGTCGGGAAGTCGTATGACCAGGCGATGTCCGGGTGAACTCTGTCGCCCACACGGACCGACCAATATCCGGTCGTCGTCCCTTTGTAAGGGCACTCGGTGACGGTGTCGGTGGGCGTCAGGTAGTCCCAGTTGATGGCCAGGCGGCTCAAGTAGTACCGGGTGGGCAAGCCGGTCTCAAACAGCAGCACGGGCGAAGAGGAGTCCGCCAGCGTCGCGCCGTCCAGTTCCACGCGGACGTGGCGGCCGGAACGCAGTGCGTCGACCCGGACGTAGGGGTTGCGAGGATGAACGAAGACCTGCTCGTCTTCCTCGAACCAACTGTCCATGGCCTTCCACTCAAACCGCACCGTCTGGGGGACGCCCGGAAGAGGCGAGTCGACGAAGAGCCTGGCGGCGTCGGCCCGGTAGACGTCGCCGACCCGAACGCCGTATCGTTCGACGACGCCCCGAGGTGTCGTCTGTCCCTCCCCCTCCTGGACGAACGTCTCTCGCCGCACATCGCCGACAGGGATGTAGTACTGCGGGTAATTGGGCCACTCCCAGACATATCGCGCCCGGGTGGTATCGACGATCGCCTGGCCCCCCAGGAACGCTCGAACGCGGCGGGGCACGGGCTCCACATGGTTGACGTCGGCGATCATCGGCGGGGAGGCGGGTACAACGTCTGCGCTGTGCTGGCCTGGTGTCATGCTTCAGGCAACCCCGCCGGGCACTCAGGCTATTTCCGGCGGTCTGACGCCGTCAGCGAAACTTGGGGATGACCTCGGTTCCCATGAGCTGAATGGTCTGCATGACGGCCTCGTGGGAAACCCGGTAGGGGTTCACCAGGCAGAGCAAGAGGTCCACGCCGGCATCTTCATACCGCCGGCAGGCCTCGACGCACCGCTCCGGGGTGCCGAGGATGCAGGCCCCCGTCTCGGCCAGGTATTCCAGGCTCAGCAAGTCGAGCAAACCCTGCTCATCGTGGGAGCGAAGGTCGGCGGCGTACCCGTAGTTGCCCAGCTCCTCGTTTCGCTCCGCCATCCACTCCGCGACCGATCCGATCAGCCGGGCACCCGTGCGCGGGTACCACTCAAACGATTCCCGAGCCGTCTGCCACGCCTCGGCCTCGGACGGTGCGCAGACCGTCATGGTGAAGGTCGCGGCCCGATTGTTCACGTAGGAACCAACCGGGTGGCGGCATGCCCGCACCGAGTTGCGGTAAATGTCGATCTTCTCTTTGACCTGCTTGGGCGCGACTCCGACGGCGAACGAGCACAGTCCGAGCCCGAGCTCGCCGACCTGGCGGTGCCCATCCTCACTGCTGGTGGCGCCCCAAAGCGGCGGGTGCGGCTTCTGCAGCGGCTTGGGCAGAACCCGCCGTCGCGGCATTTGCCAGTACCTGCCGGCGAACTCATACTCGTCCTGCGTCCAGCACCCGACGACGTGTCCGATCGCCTCCTGCCACATCTGGCGAGTCTCGTGCGGGTCGATACCGAAGCCCTCGAGCTCCAGCCGGGTCGAGCTTCTCCCTGTCCCGACGTCCACCCGGCCTCCCGAGATGAGATCAAGCACCGCTGTCGCCTCAGCGGTTCGAACCGGATGGTTGTAAGGCCGGGGCATGAGGCGCACGCCGAAGCCAAGGCGCATCCGCTCGGTCAACGCCGCGACTGCGCCGTAGAGGACCTCGGGATTCGAGCAGTGGGAGAACTCCGACAGGAAGTGGTGTTCAACCGTCCAGAACGCGTCCCACCCGAAGCGCTCACCCGCGACCGCCTGCTCGATGGTGTTGGTGTATGCCTGCCGTTCGCTGTCGGGGCCCCACGGCGCCGCAACCGGTATCTCGTAGAACAACGCAAATTGCACGGCTGCCTCCAGCGAGCGGCGATCCCGCCCTTGCCCACTTCCTATCATCTTTGTCGAGACAGGGGCGATTGAAGGCATGCTGAAAGGGAGGAGGCGTCATGGGTTTTGCCGGCCGGACCTTCGTGGTAACAGGAGCGTCCTCGGGGATTGGCGAGGCCTGTGCTCGCCGGCTCCACGCGGAGGGCGCGCTCGTCATGTGCGTGGACGTAAATCCGCCCTCGCCGGACTTCGCGCCGAGCGACCGGTGGATGGTCGAACAGCTCGATGTGACCGACGAGGAGGCAGTGAAGGCGGTCATGGCGCGGGCGGCCACGGCCGGCGGCGGACTTTGGGGGGTGGTCAACGCCGCCGGCGTGGCAGGTGGCGGCCCCGTCCACCTGCTCGACAAGCCGGAGTGGGAGCGAGTGATCGCCATCAACCTCACGGGGACGTTCCACGTGGTGAAGGCGGCGGTGAACCAGATGCTCCCTCAAGAGCCCGTCGACGGCCAGCGCGGTTCGATCGTCACCATTGCCAGTGTCGAAGGAATAGAAGGCACCGCGGGCGGCAGTGCCTACAACGCCTCCAAGGGCGGCGTGGTGCTGCTCACCAAGAACGTCGCTATCGACTACGGGCCGTCCGGCATTCGAGCCAACGCCATCTGTCCCGGCTTCATCGACACGCCGATGACGGCCGGGGTGTTCGCTGATCCCGCCATGGCCGACATGACCCGCGCCGTCGTCGCCGAGCACGTCTTGCGCCGTTTCGGCCGGCCAGACGAGATCGCGGCGGCGGCCGCGTTCTTGTTGTCCCCGGAGGCATCCTTTGTGACCGGGCAGGCGATCGTGGTTGATGGCGGCTACACCGCCGGGCGGGACCACGGGGTCACCCGGCTCCTCGGCTTGTCGTGACGCCCCCGGCCCGAGGCGAGCTTTGGAAATTTCTCGTCGCCTGCGACTACCCCCTACTGTGCCCAGAGTGCCGGCGGCGACCCAAGGACGTCCGGAGGCAAGGTGATACAGCATCCCGCCTACACCCTGGAGCCGTGGTGTATTCGTGAGTGCTCGCTGAACCTCGACATCCTGTCCCAAAGCGAATCGGTGCTGGCGCTGTCGAATGGCCACGTCGGGCTCCGAGGCAACCTTGACGAGGGCGAACCACACGGACTCCCGGGTACCTACCTGAACTCGTTCTACGAGTTGCGACCCCTGCCCTACGCGGAGGCGGGCTACGGCTACCCGGAGTCCGGCCAGACCATCATCAACGTCACCAACGGCAAGCTCATCCGCCTGCTGGTCGCAGACGAGCCGTTCGATGTGCGCTACGGGACCCTTCAGAGTCACGAACGGACGCTCGACTTCCGGGCCGGGACGCTGACCCGCCGGGCCGAGTGGACATCACCGGCCGGGTGTTCCGTGCGGGTCAAGTCGGTGCGCCTCGTCTCGCTCTCTCAGCGCGCCGTCGCCGCGATCCGCTACGAGGTCCAGCCGGTCGAGGACGAGTTGCGAATCGTCCTGCAGTCGGAGCTCGTCACCAACGAGTCGCTACCCGACCTCGGGAGGGATCCCCGCGTCGCGGCCGCACTGGAATCGCCGCTCATTTCCGAGGAGC
>JBPYFF010000567.1:0-3026 GCA_051984455.1 Acidimicrobiales bacterium
CCGAGTCCACGCAAGAGCTGACGGGTCTGCTGTCGAATCGCCCGAGATTCGGCCATCCAGGTCATTTGGCGGCTCCTGTTCTGCTTGGAGCACCCCGCGGCTGGGAGCGGACGCCGAGAGGCTCACCCACACGATATCCGGCTGCGGAGAGGCTCACTAGGCTCAAAAGCGGCCGGAGGGACTTACCCTGGTCTGGTGCCTTCATCCGCGGCGGCTACTACCCACTTCCGGCAGGATTCTTTCCGGGCAATCAGCCTGTTCTTAGAGCTCTCTCAGGGTTGTTCCGCATACTCGGGTCGCAGCAGCCGCACCGTCGGGGCCTCCCTTGCGGCGCACCTGGAGGATCACAGGCCATGAGTACGACGTCAGGAGAGTCACCAGAGGAGCCAGTCCTCCCTGCTGGTCGACCGCCCGAGCCGACTGGCGAGCTGCCGATCGATCCGACCGTCGGTACTCCGGTCTACTGGGGGCCCGCCCCTTCCTCGGCACCGCCGTCCGGTGCCCCTCCGGGCTCGTCGTCCCCACCCTTCCTGGCCCCGCCCGCCGGGGCGGCCGGGCCGGCCGCGGGATCGGGATCTCCGCCCCCGCCCCCTCCGCCCGGCCCCTACCCGGCTCTGCCCACCTACCCCGGCCACGGCCCCTCAACCCCCTGGGGCTCGCCGCCAGGGCCGCCCGGCGCAGGTTCTCCGCCCTCCTCTCTAGGCCCCGCCGGGTCAGGCGGGGGCGCCCAATCTCGTCCCGTTTACGGAAGACTCATCGCGGCTGCTGTCGCCCTGGCGCTGGTGGCCGCCAGCCTGGGCGCAAGCCTGGGCGTGGCCCTGGCTCATCACGAGAACCCCTCTTCGCCGAACAACGCGTCGTCGGTCCTCCCTGGCGGCAGCGGGCAAACCACCAATCCGAGCAATCCCGCCAACCCCAACAACCCCTTCTTTCCCACCAACCCCGGGACAAGTCCCTCCACCGCGACTCCCGGGTCGGGCTCCAGCCTCGACGCGGCGGCAATCGCGGCCAAGGTTGACCCTGCCGTCGTCGACATCAACACGACGCTGGCGTACCAGAACGGCAGCGCCGCCGGTACGGGCATGATCATCAGCCCGTCTGGTGAGGTGCTCACCAACAACCATGTAATTGATCAGGCCAGCAAGATCACCGTGCAAATTGCCGGCAAGGGCCCGTCCTATCCGGCCGACATCATCGGCTTCGACAAGACAGACGACGTGGCGTTGCTGCAGATGGAAGGTGTGTCGGGACTGCAGACGGTTGAGCTGAGCGACTCCTACCGGGTTGCGGTCGGTGATCCGGTGGTCGCCATCGGCAACGCCCTGAACCTTCCGGGGCCGCCTTCGGTTGCGCCTGGCTCGATCACGGCGCTCAACCAGGCCATTCAGGTCGGGGGCAGCGACGGAACACCCGAAAACCTGAGTGGCCTCATCCAGACCGACGCCCAGCTCCAGCAGGGCGATTCCGGTGGGCCCCTGGTCAACGCCTCGGCGCAGGTCGTCGGGATGGACACGGCCGCGTCGGTGGGGCGTCGCTTCACCTCGTCTGCGACCGGCTTTGCCATCCCGATCAACAGGGCCAAGAGCCTGGCTGAGCAGATGAAGGCGGGACAGGGGAGCACCAACGTCCACATCGGCCCTTCGGCCTTTCTCGGGGTGGAACTGCAGGCGTCGAACGCCAGCTCGGGTGCAGTCCTCTCGGGGGTGGCACCGAACACACCGGCGGAAGCCGCCGGGATGGCCGGGGGGGACACGATCGTCACCTTTGACGGCAAGACGGTCGGCGCCTCCTCTGACCTGACGCAATTGCTCAGCGCTCACCATCCGGGCGACCGGGTGCAGGTGGGCTGGGTGGACCCCTCCGGCCAGCACCACACCGCGACGGTACGGCTGGCGAGCGGCCCGCCTGCCTGATCCGGCATCGTTCGCAAGCGTGACGAACGACCGCTAACGTGTCGGCGTCCCGTCCATGGGCGGCAGGTGGCCAGGGCGGCGGTGAGCTGATGACGGGAGGTCCGCACGCTGCAGCGCGATTCCCAGCTGCACGCCGTCGAGAGGACGCTCATCCTCACCACGGCGACCCTCGGCCCGCTCGTGGCGCCGTTTCCGGCGGTCGCGGCGTTTCCTGCTGGCGGTGTCCGGCATGGCTTCGAGAGCTGAACTTCGAGGGGAAGAGGCACCGGTCCGGCGGGACCGGCCATTTGGCCGTTCGACCGCTTATGTGCCCGGTCTGGACGGGCTCCGGGCCATCGCGGTGGGCGCCGTTCTCCTCTATCACGCCGGTCTCGCATGGATGCCGGGCGGCTTTCTCGGAGTCGACGTCTTCTTTGTCATCAGCGGGTACCTGATCACGTCACTGCTCACGGCCGAGCACGCCCGGTCGGGCACGATCGCGGTGCGGGGGTTCTGGCGACGGCGGGCTCGACGGTTGCTCCCCGCGCTCTACGCGATGCTCGCGGTCGTCACGGTGGCGATGACGCTGTTTTACCGCAGCTCGCTGGCCGAACTCCGGGCGCAGCTCCTGCCCGCCTTCACCTACTGGACGAACTGGTATCTGATCTTCTCGCATCACTCGTACTTCGCACTGGTAGGGCGCCCCCCCGTGCTGCAGCACCTGTGGTCGCTCGCGGTTGAAGAGCAGTTCTACCTCCTCTGGCCCCTCATTCTGCTGGGCCTGTTCTGGCTGTTCCGGAACCGGCTCTGGGCGGTGGCAGCGGTCACCGCGGCGGGCGCGCTGGCGTCGGCCGCGTGGATGGCCGCGCTCTACAACCCGGTTGCCGATCCCAGCAGGGTGTATTACGGGACGGACACCCGGGCTTTCGGCCTCCTGCTCGGTGCCCTTCTGGCTCTCGTTTGGCGACGGGAGGCCGGCTCAGGCGCGACCGCGGCCGCGGCCCACCGGCGACGCCGGCAGTCCCCGTCGCATTTTCTGGAAGCGGTCGGGGTCGTAGCCCTGGCCGGAGCGGTCGGGTGCTTCCTGCTGATTCACCAGACTGACCCGTTTCTGTACCCGCGAGGCTTTCTCCT
>JBPYFF010000568.1:0-5227 GCA_051984455.1 Acidimicrobiales bacterium
ATAGAGCGGCAGAGAGAGGTGGTCGAGAATGAAAGAGCTGATCAGTCACCGCACTTTTCTCCCGGCCATTGAGCGGTGGTCGACCAAGGTTGCCATTCACGACGGCGACTATCACGCCAGCTTCGCCGAGTACGGCGACCGGGTGCTGCGACTGGCGAATGCCCTGGAGACGCAGCTCGGGGTCAAGCGGGGTGACCGGGTCGCGATCATGTCCACCAACAGCCACCAGTTCCTCGAGGCATACCAGGCGTGCTATCTCGGCGCCGGGATCGTCAATCCTCTCAACCTCCGGCTGGCCGGCAAGGAACTCCAGTTCATCCTGGCCGACTCGGGTACGGAGGTGGTCTTCGTCGACCCCTGGTTCGCCGAGCACTTCGCCCGCAGCATCGAAGCCGTTCGAGCAGAGCTCCCCGTCCGGCAGGTGGTCCTCATGGGAGACGGCGACATGCCCCATGACGTGAAGTACGAAGACCTTATCCAGGCGGGCGAGCCCCGCATCCCTGACGAGCCCGAGGAAGACGACCCGGTCATCCTGATGTACACCGGGGGAACCACCGGCCTGCCCAAGGGAGCCCTCATCGACCAGCGGGCCGAGGCACTGAACCTCTACCACATCGGCATGACCGTCGGCTTCCGTGACTCCCGGATCTACCTCCACCAGACGCCCTTGTTCCACGCCGCATCGATGGCGGCCGTCCTTGGTATCCCCGCCGCCGGCGGTGTGTCGGTGTTCGTCCCCATGTTCGAACCAGTCGCGGTGATGGATCAGATAGAGAAGTACCAGGTCAACTGGACGACCATGGTTCCGACCATGATCGCCATGGTCATGGATCACCCGGAGTTCCGGCCGGAGCGGCTGGCTTCGCTCCAGGACCTGGTCTACGGAGCATCACCGATGCCGGCGGCGCTGCTGGACCGGATAATGGCGGCCCTGCCTCACGTCGGCATCTGGCAGGGGTACGGGATGACCGAATCTTCTTCGGTGCTGACCTTTCTCATCGACCGTGACCACGAGCTCGGCGGCCCCCGCCTCCGGTCCGCGGGCCGTCCTGTCACCGGCGTCATCATCAGCGTCCAGGACGCAGACGGCAAAGTTCTCCCCACCGGCGAGGACGGCGAGATCTGCGCCCGGGGCGGCAACTTGATGCAGGCCTACTGGCGGCGACCCGACGAGACGGCGGCGGCGATGAAGGGCGGCTGGTATCACACCGGCGACTCGGGCCATGTCGACGCCGAGGGCTACGTCTATCTGGTTGACCGGGTGAAGGACATGATCGTGACGGGTGGCGAGAACGTGTACTCGATCGAGGTCGAAAACGCCCTCTCGGCCCACCCTGCGGTCGAACAGGTGGCGGTCATCGGGATCCCCGATGACAAGTGGGGGGAAAAGGTCCACGCCGTTGTCGTCCTGCGCGCTGGCGCCAGCGTCACTGAAGCTGAGCTAATGGACCATACCCGGTCACTGATCGCAAACTACAAGGTGCCCAAGTCGATCGAGTTCCGGCGAGACCCACTGCCCCTCTCCGGCGCCATGAAGCCGCTCAAGCGAGAGCTGCGCCGGCCGTACTGGGAAGGAAAGGGCGTCTCGGTTGGCTGAGAGTCGGTGGCGGACCGCACGGCCTTCGCGCGAAAGTCGTCCAGTATGACGAGTGCTCCGGAAGCTTCCGGGAACGACACGGCGGTCGAGCCGGTCCAGGTCGGCGAGCTGGTCGTTGCCGTCGACGGGTCCGATCGCGCCGCCGTGGCCGTCCACATTGCACAGCAACTCGCCCGACCTCTGAACGCGAGCATCACCGTCCTGGCGGTGGCGTCGTCGCGTCAGGACCGCGGTGCACTGGAGCAGCAGGTGAAGGAGATGGCCGCGGAGGTTCAGGGCAAGCCTCTCGTCATCGACGGGGACAACGTGGCGGCCGCTCTCCTGGACGCCGTCTCGGAGCTCCCCGAGCATGTCCTGTGCATGGGTTCCCATGGCAGGGGCCGATCGGCGAGCGTGATCGGCTCGGTCACCGCCGAGGTGTCAGCCCGCACTTCCGAGCCGCTGGTCGTGGCCGGCCCGAACGTACCGGCCGGACATGCAGTAGCCGGCCGTCTGGTGGCCTGTGCCGACGGGTCAGTGCGGTCGGAGTCAGTGCTCCCGACCGCGGCCTCCTGGGCTGCCGCCCTCGGCCTGGGCCTTTCAGTTGTGACGGTGGCAGAGCCCATCCCCGAGCCGATGACGCCGGGAGCGCCCTACCGGCGGAACCACGGGCCGCAGGTCGCGGCCGAGCCCTACATCGGCGAACTGGTTCAGCGCTGGCAAGGCAGGGGAATGGACGTCGACGGCGATGTGGTCTATGACCCGGTGAGCGTGGCCGGGGGGCTGGCTGACTTCCTTTCAAGCCGCCCGGCAGGACTGGTCGCGGTTGCCACCCGGGCTCGCAGCGGCGTGGCCCGACTGGTGCTCGGGAGCCACGCCGCCAACATCGTGCGAGCCGTCAACGCGCCGGTCCTCCTGGTGCCGGAACCGAACTGATCCGTCGGCTCGAGCGAGCCTGCACCCGCCCGAGGTCCCCCGCTTCAGAGTCGAAAGCCCCTGGTTTCTACGCGGGTAGTGGGCGGATGCTGACCCAAAGTTCTGAACGGGCCTTGGAATCCCGAGAAGGGAGGCGACATGGCTGCGAGCGTGCTTGCCGCCGCGATTGACCTGAGCGGGCACCCCTACTACATCCACTGGGGCGTCATTCAGATCTCGGCCGCCAATCTCCTCGTCATCGGGCTGATGGTGCTGGTCTTCTTCCTTGCCATCCTGCTGCCGTTCCCCGGGGGCAGGCGGGACGATGGCTGACACGACCGTCACCGCGCCCGCGGCGCGGGAAGGCGCTCTGGAAGCGCCGGTGACCGATGACGACGCCTTGCGCATGTGGACCTCGCGCCTCCGGCGGAGGGCGGTGAAGAACCTCCCGCCGGAGCAGCTCCTGCCCGACCGGCAGCCCGCCTACGTCTCGTCCTGGATCTACGTCTTTGGGGTTCTGACGCTGGCTGCCTTCGTGGTCATCCTGTTCTCCGGCGCAGTCATCGCGCTCGAGGGGCCCCAGTGGTACCACGTGTCGAAGGTGGGGCTGTTCTTCAACAGCCTGCACCTGTGGAGCGTTGAGCTCTTCTTCTTCTTCATGGTCATCCACCTCTGGGGGAAGTTCTTCATGGCCGCCTGGCGTGGCCGCCGGGCAATGACCTGGATCACCGGCGTAGTCGCCTTCGTGGCGTCAGTGGGCTGCGCCTTCACCGGCTACCTCGTGCAGTCCAACTTTGACTCGCAGTGGATCGCCACTCAGGCGAAGGACGGCATCAACTCGGTCGGTCTCGGCGCCTGGTTCAACGTCATGGACTACGGCCAGATGCTCCTTTTCCACGTCTTGTTGCTGCCAGTGACGCTCGCCTTCCTGATCGGGGTGCACATCGTGCTGGTCCGCCGGCGGGGCGTCGTGCCGCCCCTGCCGCTGCGGGAATCCGGTTCACAATCCGGTTCAGAAGCCCGTTTAGAAGGGGCCGAACCGTCCGGCGACGCGCCAACCCCGTCCGTTCCCGAGACGGCGCGGGCCTCGACATGACGCCCTCCACTTCGGCACAGGACTCCAGGCTTTGGCAAGGACCCTGGCGCCGGTACGACCTGGTCAAGGAGTTCGTCATCGCCCTGCTCGTGGTCGGCGTGTTGAGCGTGGGCCTGGTAATCCTATTCAGCAGTCCCGATGACCGGTCGGTCACCCTGGCTCACTGGGCGAGAGCCACCCCCAACGACTTCGTCCTCACATCCGTGACAGAACTGGACGGGACGAGCGCTTCGGCCACCTACGGAGCTCCGTACAACACCGGAGGGCCGGGGCAGAAACTCGGACCGCTGGCACTGCAACGGTGGGCGGGAGTCACCATCCCGGTCGATTCCGCCAATGACTTCGTCGTCAACCCGCTGCGGACGATCCCGTCGGATCCAGAACTGTCCCGCGCCCTGGCCAGGTGGGATGCGGCCACGCCCGACCAGAGGACGAAGTGGGCCAGCAACTACGACAACGCCCTTTCCAAGGCTCCGGACAACGATCCCACCAGGGTGCCGAACGGGGACTATGGCCCCGTGCCGTTGATGACGAGTCGCCTGCTGGCGCTGGCCCAGAGCAGCGGTCTCGACGGCGACCTGCTGGCCCAGGGCGGCTTCTATCAGACGGACTACACCAAGCCGCTGCTTTTCCTGGCCGATGGCTCCTATCTGGAATCTCTTGCACGGGCCCAGCACCTGGGCGGCAACCAGTGGGGCATGATGAATGAGACCGGTCGGTATCCCGGTCAAGCGTGGCTGTGGCTGTACACGTTCTGGTATCAGGTGAAGCCGTTTTCGACCTCAGGAAATGCCGATGCGCTGGTCTGGGCCGTCATGGCCATACTCACGCTGTTGTTGATCTGCGTGCCGTTCATCCCCGGGGTGCGGTCGATCCCCAGGTGGATACCGATCTACCGGCTCATCTGGCGGAACCACTACGCCGGGACGACGTAGCGGGCCTCGCGGGCGACTCTTCGGATCGAAACGTCACTGGCTGACCAGCGTCACGGCCGCATCTAGCCCGCCGCCATCTCCCTCTCCCAGCTCGACGTTCCCACCGCTGGATTCGGCCAGTTGCTGAACGATGGCCAGACCGAGTCCGCTTCCCCCCACCCGGTCCTGGCCTTGCCAGAACCGGTCGAAGGCGTGCTCCCGCTCGCTCGGTGTCATTCCCGGTCCCTGGTCTCGAACATGGACGACCACGACGGGGTCGCCAGTGTCGGTGGGCCCTTCCACGACGATGGCGACGTGTGTTTCTGGCGGAGTCGCCTCGACGGCGTTGCTCAGCAGATTGTCGAGGATCTGCTCCAGATGGCCGGGGACGGCAAGGGCGCTCGCCTGACCGGCCGAGCCCTCCACCACCAGCGAGATGCCCCGTTCCTCCGCGAGCGGTGCCCACGCATCGCGCCGATCCCGGGCCACGGCCATCACGTCGACCGGTTCACGGCTCCCCCGCTGGTCCTGGGCCCGGCTGAGTGCCAGCAGGCCGTCGACCAGGCGGGCCAACCGCTGGGTCTCCGCTTCGGCTGCTTCCAGCTCGGCCACGTCGGGGGAGCCGGTGCTGGCGGCCAGGTTCTCCAGCCGTAGTCGCAGTGCGGTCAGGGGCGTGCGCAACTGGTGCGACGCGTCGGCCACAAAGCGACGCTGGGTCTCGACCAG
>JBPYFF010000569.1:0-15493 GCA_051984455.1 Acidimicrobiales bacterium
GCGGGAGTTTCTCGCCGCCGCTATCAATCCCTTGCTGCTTTCCATAGCGCGTCGGCAGAACAACAAGCGATCGATAGCGACGACCAGGCCGAGGTTGCCGCCGCGATACAGACGTTGACCGCCCGGCAGCGAGAGTGCGTGATCTTGCGCTACTGGGACGGCCTCACGGACGAGGAGATTGCCGCGACATTGGGCGTGTCGGTGAACTCGGTCAAGACCCACCTCCGTAGGGGTCTGGCCACGTTGGAGAACCGGTTGGAGACGCCCATATGACCCCCATCCAGGAACGCCTCGGTGGTGGTAACGCCGGTGGTTAGGCCCAGTTGGATAGGGCGGTCTGAGCCGCCTTCGTCCAGGCCTCATCGAGGGGCACGACCGGCAGGACGGTCATTTCCTCGAAGAATGGTGCATAGGTGGCCGCAGTCGTCATATCGGGACTGTCGGTCTCCACGATCGAGATGAACGTCTTGCCGTCTGCTGACGCCCACGTGGATTCGGATCCCGGTATCTCACCGACCTTCCCGTAGACTTCAAGGGCCTTGCGGGCGTTGTCGATCCCGGGCGAAAGCTTGCTGATCGTGATGTACTTCACCGTTACCCCTCCTTCTATTGCTGCCAAATTTGGTTATCCCACCCGTTCGATCCGTTGTCAATAGCCCGGATTCGACATCGATGCTACTGCGACGCGACGCGACGATGACACCACCCGGCGTGTTGTCGCCTGGCATCCTCTGTTGCTTCACCTTGTTGTTCTGGTGACAGCAGCGCTGCAGCGAAGCGGCCACAAAGCCGGTTGCGCACCAGGCCTGAAAGCCCGCTGTCGACTCGCGTCAAGGGCCGCAACGAGCACCCGGGGGCGTTCGGCGCGCCGCTCGACCCAGGTGTTACGGGTGCAAACCCCCTTCCTCACTCAAGGGTTAGCTGTCCGTCGCATTCGGATCCACGCTCGGGTAGTCCTGCTACCGATGCGGGTGCCTCGACTGTGAAAAGCTGATCTTGGACGGCGACCCGACCCGCGGCGAAGACCTGCTGGACCTGGCGCGCGTCGGGCCGGGTGAACCGCCGGCACTCGCACCGGTCACAGGTGCGATACACCGGGCGATGCGCGGTAAAGCCATGCCCACACGCAACGCCCTCCGACGGCCATCAAAAGTCGATCGGTGCCCGAGGCCGGGTGGCGTTACGGCGTTGCCGCAGGAGACAGGAGGGCAACCACCTCGATGGGGTGGTGCAAAAGAGTGATCGATCGCCGCTCCACGGAAAGACCTCGGTTGGTCATGAGATCAAACATCGCGCGGGTGAGAAGCACCTCGCCCGCGGGAGCCGCCGCCGCGAGCTGGCGAGCGACGTCGACGGCAGCGCCGCGGTAGCCATCGTCGGTGTGGATGCACTCCGCCGTGTGCATCCCGACGCCAACCTCGTCGTCGGCCGCGTTGCCGAGGATCATCGACGCGCAGCGAACGGCACGACCGGGGGTGTTGAAGGTCGCCGTGACCGTCGGGCGTTGCAGAAGCCCGCCGCACTGTCGGATGATGTCCTCCACCCTCCGCCGGCCGTCGGCGCCGACACGCACCGCAAGCGCCGTCACGAGTGATGGCTCGACCGCTGCGGTCAGGTCCGCGACGGGCACCGAGCGGCGTATGAAGGACTCCATCTCCTCAGCCATCTCGTCGATGACGTCGGAGACGCAAATGAGATCGACATCGGAGTCAAGGGCCACGAATTCGGCTCGCGGTATCCGGTTGGCGAGGAAGTGGCCCCATGCCACCGGAGCGATGAGGTCCCGCTCCGGGTGCAGCACCAGCGTCGGTGCGGTAATCGTCGGCAGCAGGTCGGTCACGTCCGACTCGACGGCCGCCCAGTAGTACCGCATGGCCGCTGCCGGAGCGGCCGACAGTTGCTGGTAGCGCGCCCAGTACTCACGGACGTGGGACTGCTTGGCGCGACTTGGCGCGTACGCGCTGATCGCGACACCTGAACCCCACCCCTTCTCCAGGTTCGCGGCGAAGCTCTCCACCGTCTCGCGGCTGTGACCGATCTCATATCCAGGACCGGCGATCGTTCGGGCACCGCCGCCGAACACCATCAGCCCGCGGACCCGGTCCGCGTGCAGCGCTGCGACACGGATCGCGGTGGGCGTCCCGGCAGAGATGCCGAGCACGACGACCTGCCGTGACTCGACTGCGTCGAGCACCGCCAACGAGTCGTCAACCCATTTCATCGCCTCGACCACGTCCGGCCGGTCGGACAGACCCATCCCGCGCTTGTCGAAAGAGATCAGGCGACCGATCGACGTGAGCCGGCGGACAAGCCCATCGGTCGTCGCGTTCCACCAGATGTCGAGATGGGTGACGAAGCCAGGGATCGCGAGGATGTCGACCGGGCCGTCGCCCGCCACCTGGTAGGCAATGCTGACCCCGTCGCTCGACCTTGCGTAGCGCACCGGAGATCGGAGAATCGAACTCGGCTGGCCGGCGGCTGGTCCGACTGCGGTTCCCGGCTCCCGAGGGCCGGCGAGAGACTCGTCGTGGTTGAGGATTGCTTCCTCGATGCGACGAAGCTCGCCGCCCGGCTCGAGCCCGAGCTCCTCGACGAGCAACTCACGGACCCGCTGGTAGACAGCGAGCGCCTCGGCCTGGCGGCCGCCACGGTAGAGAGCCACCATGAGGTGACCCCACAGGCGTTCGCGGAAGGGATGCTCCCGCACGAGCACCTCGAGCTCCCCGACGACCTCGCTGTGATGTCCGTCGGCTAGATCGGCCGCAATACGGGTTTCGAGGGCGGTCAGGTACTCCTCGCGTAGCCGCACGGCCTCGCCCGCTAGGCCGGTGTGCGGCCCGACCCCGGGGAAGGGGTCACCCCTCCACAACGAAATCGCCTTACTCAGCACCTTGCGGCCTCGGGCAGGTACGCCGCCGCGAAGCGCCGCTTCACCCTCACGGACGAGCGAACGGAACCGGGTGACGTCGACGTCATCGGGGGCGACGCGCAGCACGTAGCCGGCCGAGTCCGTCCCGACCACATCCGCACCGAGGGTGCGGCGCACGTTGGACACATAGGTCTGGAGGGTCTTGCGAGCGCTCGCCGGGGGGGCTTCACCCCACAACGCCACCACGAGGGAGTCAGGGCTCAGCACGACGCCCGGGCAGAGCGCCAGTGCGGCGAGCAGGGAGCGCTCCTTTGCCGCGCCGAGCGTGACCTCCCCGGCCTCGACCTGCACCTTGAGCGGCCCCAGGAGACTCACCTGCACGGTTGAACGATAGGTCGGGTGGGACTCCACCGTGGCTCCACCGTGGCTCGACTGCGTCGTGCTCCCTTCATACGAGCCCTCTTCGATGGGCACAAACCAAAGGAGTGGAACATGCCACGTTTTGTTGTTCAGCGGACCTTCCCGGAGGAGCTAGCCATCCCGTCGACCCCTGACGGGGCGAAGACCTGTCTCGCCGTCGTGGAGAACAATGCCGAAGAAGCGGTCACGTGGGTGACCTCGTACGTGACCCTCGACCGCACCAAGACCTTCTGCGTCTACGACGGCCCGAGCCCTGAGGCCATCGAGCGTGCCGGGGTGGCCAACGGCCTGCCTCTCGACTCCATCAGCGAGGTGCGGGTCCTCGATCCGTACTTCTACACCTGGGTGGTGTCGTGATGGCCGTGACCAGGTCTGGCCGTGCTGTCGCAGTCGCGGTCGGTGGCGCCGCAGCGCTCACGCTGGGGTTTATCGCTATGCCACTCGTCGCAAGCTCGCGGGCGGTCGCCGATACTTCCCAAGCTTCATGTGCATCTCCGGTCACTGGCGCCCCGGCCGGTCCGGCGACCGTGTCTGCGGCATCGACGCCGTACGGCCGGATACTGGTCGTCGGTTCGGGCGATACGGCCGGCTGCTCACTGTACGTGCTCACCTCGGACGAGCTCCACGCCCGGACATCTGCCCCGTTCGGTTGCAGCGACAATCCGAATCCAACCGGCGCGCCGTGTGACACGGTCCTGTGGCCGGCGCTGCTGACGGCCGGCACCCCGATCGCCGGCCCGGGGGTCAACCCGACGCTCCTCGGGACCGTGACCCGCGCGGACATGCCCTTTGGCGGCTCGGTGCAGCAGGTCACGTACGCCGGTCTGCCGCTGTACCGGTTCGTCTTCGACGAGACGCCCGGCGAGCGGGAGGGGGCCAACCTGTTCGACCCCGTGACCAGCCCCACGGGCGCCTGGTATCTGGTCGACCCGGCCCGCGGGCGTCCCGCAAGCGGTCAAGCCCAACTACAACTCGAGACGGCCCCGGTCAGCGGCACGGGGCCGGACCGGACCGTCCTGGCAGCGGCGATGAACGACACGTTCAGCCTCTTCCCCGACGGGACCTTCCCCGTCTACACGTTGAGCAGCGACAGCGGCCGCACCAGTGCCTGCCTGGGGCAGTGCGCTCTCACGTGGCTGCCAGTGCTCACCTCAGGGCGGCCCCAGGCCTCGACCGGCACCGACCAGCACGCTCTCGGGACCATCGTCAGGCCTGACGGCACACACCAGGTGGCTTACAACGGCCAGCCCCTATACCTCTACGCCGACGACGCCTACATACCGGGCATTCCCGGTGTGAGCGGGCCGGCGAGCATAAACGGATCGGGCGTGACCAGCCCGTGGGGTGTGTTCAACACCGTCCCCCCGGCGCCGTAGGTCACCATCCCGGAATGTGGCAACGCCGGAAGCGCGGTCGGATCCTGGCCGATCGCGCTTCCGGCGGTCGTCGCGCTCGGCAACCTTTCAACCCCAATGAAGGGAGGAAGCACCCGTGGGAGCGGCCCTGGTCGTGCGGCTGGTCGATGATGCGAAGCGGCGCCTATCTGCGCCGGATCGACATGGACCCGCTGGACCGCTGGTACTGGGCGGCGGGCACCGCCCTCCAGGTCGAGGGCCGCAAGCCTCACGAGCCTGCTGTGGCCCGCATGCTCCTCGACTCCTTGGGTGGACCAGCTTGGTCACCCTTCGCCCGAACGACCGCGGTCGCACGACCGGGGTGAACACCGTTGATTCCGGCCCTACTACCCCCCTGGAGTGACGGTCGCCGCGTCCGTGTGGCCACGGCCGGCGGCGGCAGCGCTCGAGTTGCGAGCGGCCCCGGGCGCCTTTCCAAAGGCTTGCCGGGGTGTGGGGGCACGGTGCCCCTCGGCGAGTGGGGAGTCAGGAGCCGACGAGTGTCAACAGCATGACGGTCCGTTCAGTGGCGACGAGGGAGTGCGGCGTACCAGGCGCCATGTGCAGCCAGGAGCCGGGAGGCAGCTCAAGCTCCTCACCGTCAACCGTGAAGCGAAGCCGCCCGTCCAAGACCTGAACTACGGCGGCCCGGGCCGCCTGGTGCTCGGTCAGCTCCTCGCCGGCGTCGAAGCCAAAAACCGTCACGTTCATCCCTTCGCCACGGTGTACAACCTTCGAGACCACCGCACCAGCCTGGATGGCTACTTCGCTCGCGGGATCGTTGATCAGCAAATGGGGCATGAGAACATCCTTATCGTGCTTCGATCGTTGGCTCCGCTCCCCGCGAGCGATCCAACCGATCTCGGCAAGATTTGCGCGTCGCGAGCGACAGGTGGACGGTGTCCATGGTGAAGAAATCCCAGGCCAAGAGGGTGGACGGTTGCGAGCGGAGGAAGATCGAGGATGGCCCACACACTCGGCGCTGCGACCCTGACCCCCATCGGGGCCAGTTCGCCGTGGATCCGGCCGTAGCCCAACTCGGGTTCTCGGTGGCCAGCCGAACGACGAGCACAACGGTGCCCGCCTTTAGTGGGGGCCGTACGTGTAGTCTCTCGCGGCGGTCGGATTCCTTTGGGTGTGCTAGTCCAGGAGGATGGCATGGCTCGTTACATGTTCTTGGTGCTCACCAACGCAACCGAGGGACGGGACGAGGAGTTCAACGACTGGTATAACAATCGTCACCTGCCAGACGTTCTGGCGGTCGAGGGTTTTGTCGCCGCCCAGCGGTACAAGATGGTCGAGCTGGACCCACCTCAGACGTCTGGTCACCGTTACATGGCCCTCTACGAGGTCGAAGCAGAGGACTTGGCGAAAGCAAACCAAGCGCTGATGAACACAGCCGGCACTGACGCAATGGTCCTGAGCGAGGCACTCGATATGACCAGCGCCAGCGCCATCTACTTCGAACCGATCACGGAGCGGGTCGTCGCCCCCGGCTGATCGTCGGCGTTCTGCCCTCGCTAGCGCAGAGCCTGAACCCTGCTACTAAACCTCGCCGCACCGATGAGGTGCCCGTGTGAGGTCTGACGATCCGCGGAAAGTTCTGCTCCGGCAGGGGAGGCTGATCCGGCCTCGGTGAGGTCCATTGGGTCGGTGTCGACCTTTGACGGTCATGCGAAATTGGACTGACCCCACTAGATGTCTGACAGCCGCTTCGTGACGCTCAGACCACCCGGACCAGACTCTTGACTTGCGCAACGGTCTCGGGCGTCAACTCCATATCTGGATGGGCGACCGAGGCGTGGATCTGGACATGCTGCATCAGCTCGTCCTCTGTCTCCGCCGTGAACGCACCGGAGCAATCAGCACCGGTATCGGCACACCGAATGGAATATGCCATATCCATCCCTTTCATAGATAGGTCACCGGTGGCCGATGTTACTTCGGCCTCGGACGGTCACGCCGGTCGGCGGAGCCACGCGGACCCGGATCCGCTCGGTCGTCGGCATGCCATACTCCATTGGTGGGGACGAAGCTCGGACGTCAGAGCCGTGCGGTGCTGGCCGTGATGGCCGTGGCCGTGTCATTGATCGCGCCGCTGGCGCCCGAAGGAGTCGCGGGAGCCACGTCAGCGGGGCCGGGGGCTCCGCAGGCTTTGACGGTGGACGACCTCCCGGCGCCGGTAGGGCTCGGGCTGACCGACGCGTACTTCGGATGGCACCCTGTCGATAGCCGGCGGGGCGCGATCCAGAGCGCGTACCGCGTCGTGGTCTCCCGCCCGGTTCTCGGCGGACGAGAACGCGGCGCAGCACCGGTGATCTGGGACAGTGGCAAAGTCCTCTCGGCGGAGCAGGCGTTCGTCCCGTATGGGGGACCCGCCCTTGCGCCGGACACGACCTACCGGTGGACGGTCCAGACCTGGAATGGCACGGGAGTCAGCGGGCCGCTGGCGCGCGCCGCGACATTCGACACCGGCTTGGACGACCGCGACTGGCATGCAGACTGGATCAAGCGACCCACCGTCGAGGTCTTGGACACGCCGGCGACGTTCAACGTCCAGAACAACACCGGTGTCTGGGCCAACAAGGACGAGTACAGCTACGTCCGGAAGGAGGCGACGCTCGGCCGCTCCGCGATCGTCCGGGCCCGCGCCTACGTGTCGGCCGACCAGCAGTACGAGCTGTACGTCAACGGGACGATGGCAGCCAAGGGTCAGGCCTACGCGTTTCCGGACTCCCAGTACTACGAGACGACCGACATCACCCGCCTCCTCAGGGCCGGGAAAGCCAACGCCTTCGGCATCATCTACGACTGGCAGGGGCCCGGCAAAGGGCGGCCGGAGGGCACACCGGGCGTCATCGCCCACGTCACCGTGCTGCACGCCGACGGGACCGTCGACGTGATCAGCACCGACGGAACGTGGCAGGTCCTGCCGGGTGCGTGGCTGCCGGGCGTCCAGCGCGACGAGGAGGGGGACCCCGTCGACTACACGGAGAACATCAACGGCCCGGCCCAGCCGGTCGGCTGGGACAAGCCCGGCTTCCTGGCCCTGGGGTGGCGGCCGGCGACGGTGATCGGCCCTCACCCCACCGCACCCTGGACCAATCTGGTCCCCGTGCGGACCCGCATCGTTTACGAGCCGGTCCACGCCGTCTCCCTGTCCCGCCTCGCATCTGGCGCCATCGTGGCCGACTTCGGAAAGGTCTACGCCGCGATCCCCTCGGTCACCTTCAGCCACGGGCTGCCCGGCCATCGCGTGACGATGCACGCCGGATTCCTCCTTGGCCCATCGGGTGACGTTTCGACAACGATGGGCACCCAGCACACCAACATGAGCTACTCCTACGTCGAGCGGGGCGGCGGGCCGGAGACGTTCCGGCCCTTCGACTACCTCGGGTTCCGGTACCTCCAGATCGACGACCCGGGCGAAACGCTCACCACGAAGGACGTCGTCGTCTTCGCCCGGCACGACGCTGTCCCCGACGAGAACGCCGGGACCTTCACGTCTTCGGACAAGACCGTGGACGCGGTGTTCGACCTCGGCCGCCACTCGGCGTTGTTCACGATGCAGGAGCAGTTCGTCGACACCCCCACCCGTGAGAAGGGCCCATGGCTCGGGGACGGCGCGAACGAGTCGCAGACAGCGATGGACGCCTTCGGCGAGACCAATCTGAGCAGGAAGGACCTGCTCGAGTTCGCAGAGTCCCAGGCTCGCTACTGGCCGAACGGCGGCATCAACAAGATCTATCCGACCGCGCTCGGCGCGCTGCAAATCCCCCAGGGGACGGCGTACTACCCCGAGTGGGTTTGGCAGTACTGGATCCACACCGGCGACCGGGCCTTGCTCGCGACCCTCTATCCCGTCGTGGTCAAGGTCTCGGACTTCTTCTGGAGCAACATCGGCTCCAGCGGTCTCGTCGGCACCATCCCCGGTCCTACCGACGTCCCGCAGTTCCCAATCGACTCGCAGCTCAACCTGCTGACACTCAACGTGTTCAACCGCGTCGCCGACATGGCGGTCGCCCTCGGCCGCCCCGCGGCCGAGGCGGCAAGACAGCACCAGCGAGCCCAGGACCTGGCGACCGCCATCAACGCCCACCTACTGCTGCCGGCCGGGTACTACACCGACGGGCTGGACCTCCAGGGCAGACCAGTTCCGCCCAACGACGACCTGTGCACGTGCTCGGGTGCGATCTCGCCCCAGGTCATCAACGCGCTCGCCCTCCAGTTCGGGATCGTCCCACCGTCCGACGTCACGACCGTCACCAACTACATCCTGAGCATGCCCTTCTCGCCACCGGTCGTCAGCGCCGCCGATGTCCTCGACGCGCTGCGCATCACCGGCCGGGACGACGCCACGCTGCACATCCTCACCGACGCGGCAGAGCCCGGCTGGGCAAACATCCTGGCCCAGGGCGGAACCTTCACCTGGGAGATGTGGAACCCCCAGGACCGGGATGTCCTCACCCCGCCGCTGGCATCGCTGCTCGGCAACGGCGACAGCCGGTCACACGGCTTCGGCTCGAACGTGCTGGTCGCGATCCAGCACACGATGCTCGGAGTCATCCCGACGGCCCCGGGATACGCCTCGTTTCACGTCACGCTGCCGTTGCATGCCCTGAGCTACGCGTCGGGACGGGTGCCGACGCCTCACGGCCCGATCAATGTGGCCTGGACCAGGCCGGCCGCGGCGACCCGACCCTTCGAGGTCGACGTCATTGTGCCGGTCAACACGGACGCGATGATCAGCATCCCCGCCGTCGCCCTGGGCAGCGTGCGCGAGTCGGGCATCGCGCTCAGTCGGGCAGCCGGAGTCACGTCGGCGTCAATGAACGGCGACTATGCCGTCGTCAAAGTCGGGGCCGGCTCGTATCACTTCACAAGCACAAACGTGCCAGCGGTCGCGATCGGCACCGGCCCGCCACCGCGCCCGGGCGCCACTGCGAGCGCCCAGGCGGCCCTCGGATCAACATCGCGGCCCGGTGGCGATCTGCTCCCTGAGTTGAGCCCAGGCGGGAGCGCCCCCCATGGCATGAGCGTCCTGGCAATGAGTCTCGCTGTCTCGCTGGGCGCGCTTGCCCTCGCTCTCCTTGCCGGCGCGCTGCTGCTCAGGAAACGGAGGCATTCGGCAGGCACCTGAACTTGCCGACGGGCGTGACCCCTAGATAAATACGTCGGGTGGCACCGTCCCGGACCTGCGTGAGCTCGCCGCCTCGGGCGCCCTGGTGAAAAGGTGCTTGAACGGTAACTCAGGCCCGGTGCGTCGCTGACCCGGTTGGTAATCCAGGTCATTCCCGCCAACGTCGGTCACCCAAACTCGCCGCCTGCCTGGTCGAGTTGACGATATCGGTGAACAAAATCGTCGCGAGCACGCGGTCGAGTTGGACAGGGGGAGGCGCCCGGTGAGAAACTCCTCGACCGTGTCAAGCGAGGCGACACTGTCGGACCCGAACGGGAGGCTGTCTGCGCCGGGAAGGGCCAGGCGCTTTGCCCCGTCAATTTGGGACGCAATGTACTGCGACTGGCGAGCCCCCGAGCGATCACGATGAGTGATGACAAGCGTGGGAACCCGCAGCGCGCCGAGCGCGCCGCGTAGATCCGCATTAAAAGCGCTTTCGACTCTCCACACCCGCTCACCGGGGCTGCAGTTCAACCGGCCGGCCCGGTCGAACCAACGCCGGAAGGCCACATCTCCGGAAAGGCTGGGCGCCATTACCTCCGAACTACCGATCAAACCCCCCTTGCGAACTCCTTCGATGCGTTCATCAATCTCCCGGTCCGACCACCCCGCCGGGTAGCCGGCAGCACAGCGATACCGTACCGATGCATCCGCCAACACCAGCGCCCTCGTACGATCTGGATGCGTCGCCGCGAACAGCACACCCACGGGAACGCTCAGCCCCAACAGCGCGACCCGGTCGCAACCCAGATGGTCGACGACAGCGACCATGTCATCCATGAGGCTTTCGACCAGCCGACCCTCCTCATGCGCGATCGAGTCCGACGCCCCCGTGCCCCGAGGATCGAACCACACGTGCCGACAAAACGACGACAACCGATCCAGGAACCGGACCACCCGAGGCTCCTCCCACATCATGTCGACCGGAATCATCGGCGGACGATTCACCAACACGTCGATCGGACCGTCCCCAATGGCTTGGTACGCAACCTGACCGCCACCATCGATCGTCGCGTACCGGGTCTCGACAACATCACGCACACCCACAGCACACCACCGTCACCCAGCCGACACAACCGCAAGGTCCGCGCAGATCCCCACACAGTGCCCAATCCGCGTCTCTGGCGCCGGGCGGGCCGATGTGAAGCATCGGACGGAGCGACAAGGGCACAGGCCCACCGGTCTCGTCGATCTCCATCGGTTCGGAGGGCCCGGCCACTCGTTCGCTCTGGCGAAGGTTGCTTAATGCGGAACTCAGGAGACGGGCTACGTTCGCAGCCGCAACCGACCTCAACGGGCCAGTTCCAGGTCAGGCACCCCTCCGGGGGCGCCTTGTTGCTTGGTCGAGATGGGATGTCGGCTCCGTCTGGCTATTCGGCCTAGGCGTGCTCGGCCAGGACCGAGATGGCGGCGTCGGCCAGAGCCGCGAGTCCCCCGTGAAGCTCAGGGGCGTCGAAACGGGGTTCCCAGGTCAGGCTGGTCAGGAGATCGCTGATGCTGAATGCGCTGGCGATGGGAACACCGCGGACGGTGGCGACCGCGAACAGGGCTGCGGCTTCCATTTCGACAGTGAGAACTCCCGCGTCCTGGTAATGCTTGACCTCGGCGACGGTCTCTCGGTAGGGGGCATCGATTGTCCATGTCAGGCCCGAGCGCACGGGACCCCTTCGGGCCAGCGCGGCGCCAAGTGCCTGCGTTAACCGGGGGTCGGGTGTCACGGCGGTGTCGGTCGACACGTAGTGATGGGAGACTCCCTCGTCCCGCACCGCCCCCGTGCACAGCACCAGGTCGCCGATGCTCAAGTCCGGCTGTAAGCCACCGGCCGCGCCCAGCGACACGAACCCGCTGGCACCAAGAGCAATCAGATTTTCCAGCCTCTGGGCGGCGATGGGCGCCCCGTAACCGAAGCCGCCCAGAACGCCAACCCGATCGCCAGTGCGGCCGAGGAGGAAGAGGCCAGGCATGACCCTGCCACCCGCCGGGCGGGCGTCGGCCGCATGGCGAAGGGACGCGAACAGAGTCGGGTCATACAGGATGATGGCCCGAGCGGGGCAGAGGAACCCGTCGAGATCGCCGCGGCGTGCTGTCCACTCCAGCCAATCCTGGGCAGTGATGTAGGACTCCTCGCCGTGTTTCCCTCGGTACCCGGGAAACGTCACGAGCGTATCGTGACAGCCAGGACGATCTCGCGCCCGGAATTACCTCGATCGCCGAGAGTGGCGATGTGTTGGGTCACGTGTGGCACGTCCTGGCAATGAAGCGTGACCTGGACGCCGAAGGTGGCCCCGCCCAGCTTCAGATCTCACGCCCTCGCGACGACGAAGATCTCCCTCTCACCCGAGATGCCACGGAGACTGTGCCGTCCCAAGCTCGTGAACCGGAACTCTGATCTTGATACGACGGCGGGGACGACCTCCGAGGTTGCCACCTCGCCCGCCCCGGCCACCGAAGCTATCCGAGCGGTCAGATGCACCGCCACCCCCCCAATGTCGTCGCCTCTGACCTCGACCTCGCCCACATGGACGCCGAAGCGGGAGGGCACACCGAGCTGTTGCAGCGATTTCGCCAAGCCGAGAGCGCACCTGATGGCCCGGCTCGGGCTATCGATGACGATCAGCGCACCGTCACCGGTCGACTTGACCACCCGGCCACCGACCGTGCCGACATGGTCTCTGATGAGCTGGTCGTGGCGCTCCACCAGGTGAGTCCAGGCTCGGTCACCCATCCTCGTGGGCCAGCTTCGTGGAACCGACGATGTCCGAGAAGACCACAGTGGTGAGCACGCGGTCGGGATCGGTCGCGGCCGATCGTCCAGTCGCGAACGCAGTCATCTCGGCCCGGATGTCGTCGAAGCGGGTCCACGCCTGGTCGGCTGACAAGACCACGTGTCGGGCGTGGGGCACCCGACGCGCTATCTCGGCGACCGAGCTGGTGAAGCGGGTGTAGATGTCCTGGCGCTCCAACAGAAGGATGGGACCGGCGAGGTCGGGCAGGTAGGGCGTCAGATCGAGGCTGGCGTGGAGACGCTCCACAGCAACCATGGAGGCGGGTGAACCGGCACTGCGTTCGATCCGGGCCATCATCCGCACGAAGCTCTCATCGGCCAGACGGTCGGAGGCCACGAGCCCGGTCGTTACTCTGCCCGAGCCCCACGAGCTGGTGAGCTCTTCGATCCAGTGCTCATCGGCATCTCGGGTCATCGTCCCACCCTCTCCTGGCTCCGAGAGGCGGCGCAGCGCGGGACCGAACGCGACGACCGCCGCCACGCGATCAGGGTGGCGGGCGGCGAAAAGGAGGGCGAGGCTGGCCGCCACGTCGATGCCAACCAGGATTGCGGCGTCAATGCTGAGATCGTCCAGGACCGCGATCAGCTCATCGACCCGGGCCTCGACGGTGAAGTCGGCGGGGAGCGGATCGGAAAGGCCGACCCCACGCAGGTCGACCATAACCAGGTTGCCGAGCTCCAAGAAGGCCGGAGGCCACATCGACATGATCGGCACGTCCACGTAGACCCGCACGCTGCCGAATGAACTTCCGAGGAACACGACCCAGCGATCGGCATCGTCGGACTGCGCCACGGCATAGCCGATGTGGGAGCCATCGCCCGTGCGGGCGTAGCGCATGTCGAAGCGCTCGGACAGGTACATGGGTCAAGGACTCATGGGCGCGAAGGTCGTAAACGGTCCACGTCCAGCGACCTGTTATCTGCTACCACGACCACATTCTGCATTCTGCGCTTCCTGCCGGTCGCTCAGGAACGCTGGTCCCGATGTGCTTCGTCCGCTGGGTCGCTGACCAGTGCAAACACCGACTCGACACGCTCTCGGCCCGGCGGAGGCCGTCGAGCGTGGCAGTCATCCGGTCTGCTGCCTGTCGACCCCGCTCGCGGGGCGCGAAAAGACGTTGATCAGCACGCCATCGGGGGCCCGAAGGACCATGACCCGGTTGCCCCACGGCTGAGTGGTGGGCGGTAACACCCAGTCGACGCCGAGTGCATCGATGCGGGCGAACTCGGCATCGACGTCGGCCACCTGGAGGTCGAGGACCACTTGGCCGCAGCGCGAGTGCGGGCCGTCGCAGGTTTCGTACTCGGTGAAACGCCGTTTCGAGAACCCGATGCCGGCTGCTCCAGCAGGGATCTCGACGTAGTAGTCGTTGATGACTACGGAGACCTCAAGGAGTGCCGCGTAGAACGCCGCAGCCCCGCCTACGTCATCGGTCACGATGCGCGCCTGGACGAGCTCCATTGACCTGGTCAGCCCGCCGCTGGCTGCGGAACGGGTACGTCGATCGGCGTCTCGGCAAAGTTGCAGAACCACGCCGTGAACAGCGTGAGGGCGACGGGCGAGAACGCGTCGGCGAGCTCCCCCACCGACCAGCCCGCGTCGAGCGCCCGCGCCCAAACAGGGTCGCCCACCCGCCCGGCGTGGCGGGCCGCGTCCCGGGCAACCGTGGCGAGAGCGTCGATGCGCTCGTCCCCGGTGTCCTCGCCGCTGCGCAGGGCAACGACCTCCTGCTCCGACCAGCCCGAGCGGGCCGCCAGCAGCGAGGTGATGGCGATGACATAGTCGTTTCCGGCCGCGCCGGCGGCCGCCGCCATCAACCCGACGCGGATACGGGGCTCGAGCACGCCGTGCTGCTCGGGCGCCCGGCGCAGGGCCACGTACGCGTGGAAGACAGCGGGGGCGGCGGCAAGCTGGCCGTGCAGATTCAGCGGGCGTCCGGTGGGCGAGAAGCGCGTGACGTCCTCGAGCAGCGCCTTGGACCCCTCTGGCGCGTCCTCCAGAGTGTGGATCGTGATCCGTGCCATTGCCAGAGCTCCTCTCGGAAATGCGGACGTCGTCTGACGCCTGCCAACAAGGACGATGCGGGCCCGCCCAACGTGACACGGCCGGGCGGATGGCCGTGTCACTTTTCGGGCGGCTGTCTCGTCATGATTGGTGTACACCGGTGAGAGGTTGTGATCCCATGTCCCGAGATAGACGCGACGCTGAGATCCTGGCGGCATGGCGAGCGAACCGCGCCCACCTCGTCGACCTCGCCTTCCGCATGCTGGGCGATATCGGCGAAGCTGAGGACGTGGTCCAGGAGGCCTTCTCCCGATTGTCCGTGGCCGAGCTGGACACCATCGAGGACCAGCGCGGCTGGCTCACGGTGGTGGCGAGCCGGCTGTGCCTTGACCGGATCCGCTCGGCGCGCTCTCGGCGCGAGCGCCCCGAGGACTTCCTGGCCGCCGAGCCGCTGACCGGCGTCGGCTCGCCCCGCCCCACGGTCGACCCGCTCGACCGGGTGACGCTCGACGACAGCGTCCGGCTCGCCCTCCTCCTGGTCATGGAGCGGCTGACACCCGCCGAACGCGTCGTCTTCGTGCTCCACGACGTCTTCGGGATGCCGTTCGAGGAGATCGCCCAGACTGTCGGCCGCCCCACCGCCACCTGCCGCCAGCTGGCCCACCGTGCCCGCCAGAAGCTGGAGGCCGGCTCGGCGAGCCGGCGCTTCGACATCGCCTCGTCCGAGCACCGCGCCGTGACGGAGCGCTTCATCGCCGCCTGCGCGACGGGCGACGTCGACTCCCTGCTCGCTGCGCTGGACCCGGACGTGTCCGGCGAGGTCGTGCTCGGGACCGCGCCG
>JBPYFF010000570.1:0-7821 GCA_051984455.1 Acidimicrobiales bacterium
TCGTGTGTTGATCGACGCCCCTTGCTCGGGTCTCGGAGTGTTACGGCGGCGGCCCGACGCTCGCTGGAGGATCAGGCCAGGCGACATTCCCCGGCTGGCCGCACTGCAACGACGGCTCCTGGATGCAGGCATGCAGCTGGTGAAGCCGGGGGGATTGCTGGTCTACAGCGTTTGCACGTTGACGCTGGCTGAGACGGCGGCGATCGACCGGTGGCTGGCCGGCACCTTTCCCGATGCCCGGCCGGTCATGCCGGCGCTTCCACCCCATTGGGAGCGTGTCGGGCGGGGCGCCCGGATTCTCCCGCAATCGGCCGGGACCGACGGAATGTTCCTGCTCCTGCTTCGTGTCGATTCCCCGGTGCCCGGGGACACGGCCGTGGCCCGGTAGATTCGAGACCGTGGCGAGGATCGCGCCCTCCATCCTCTCGGCCGACTTTGCCGCGCTGGGCGATGCCGTCGACCAGGTCTCGCCTCAGGCCGATCTCCTGCACGTCGACGTGATGGACGCCCACTTCGTGCCCAACCTGACGATCGGTCCACCGGTCGTGGAGTCCCTTCGCCGCCACACCGACCTGTACTTCGACTGCCACCTGATGATGACCAACCCGGGCCCGTTTCTGGAGGCGTTCAGGCGCTCAGGCGCGGACGGCTGCAGTGTGCACGTCGAGGTGGGCGAAACGGGAGGTCTGATCGACAGCATGCGCCACCTGGGACTGGACGTCGGCCTGGCGGTCAATCCCGAGACTCCGTTCGAGGCATTCTCGGAATGGCTGGAGCGGGTCGATCTGGTGCTGCTCATGACCGTTCACCCCGGCTTCGGCGGGCAGACATTCATGGAGTCGGTTGTACCGAAGATTCGCCGGACCCGCGAGGAGATCGACCGCCGCGGCCTGGCTGTTGCCATCGAGGTGGACGGCGGGATCGACGTCGCGACCGTGCCTGTTGCCGCTGAGGCAGGTGCAACCGTCTTCGTCGCCGGAAGCGCCATCTTCGACGAGCCTGATCCGGCTGCTGCCGCCCACGCCATCCGGCACGCGGCAGACCGTGCCGCCCGCCCCGGTCTGGCTGAACCGGACGTGGTCAGCGGGGACCGATGACCCTGCAGGCCAAGGTCCTGACCGTGTCGGACGGAGTGATCGCGGGCAGGCGCGAGGACAAGTCGGGTGCCGCCCTCGTCGACGCCCTGGCGCGCGCCGGCTTCGAGGTGGTGGAGACGCACGTGGTCGCCGACGGGGTGGCGTCCGTGGCCGGCGCGCTCTCCCGTCTGACCGCCAACTTCATCGGCCTGGTCGTGACGACCGGCGGGACCGGCTTCGCGCCGCGCGACCACACCCCCGAGGGCACCCGCGAGGTGATCGAGCGCGAGGCGCCTGGCCTGGCCGAGGCGATGCGACTGGTCAACCCGCTTGGCCGGCTGTCTCGGGGACTGGCCGGCATCCGGGGCCGGGCAATCGTGCTCAACACGCCCGGTTCGCCGGCCGGCGCAGTCGAGTGCCTTCAGGCGGTGATCGACGTGCTGCCCCACGCCATCGAGCTCCTGTCGGAGCGGCCGACCCGCCATTGACGGTGCCGCCCTGGGCGGGTGTTTTTCCGCCTGCCCGCTCTAGACTGACCGGTCAAGAGAATCAGGAGGGTGTGTGGCCGACGCAGCGGGCGAGGACGAGGCCCTCATGCGCGAAGCGATGGCGGCGGCGACGGAGGCCCGGGGCAGAACATCGCCCAATCCATGGGTCGGGTGCGTGATCGTTCCCGAGGGGGAAGAGCCTGCCGCCATCGGCGCGACCCAGCCTCCCGGGGGCCTCCACGCCGAGGCGGTCGCCCTCGCCGTCGCGGGGGACTCGGCCAAAGGCGCGACCGTGTATGTCACCCTCGAGCCGTGCTCCCATCACGGCAGGACTCCACCGTGCGCTGACGCCTTGATCGACGCGGGCGTGCGACGGGTCGTGATCGGCGTCGAGGACCCGGATCCGCTGGTTCGCGGCCGCGGGGCCGCCCGCCTGCGGGAGGCCGCGATCGACGTCGAAGTCGGCGTGTGCCAGCCGGCCATCGCCGAACAGCTGGCGCCTTATCTCAAGCACCGGGCCACGGGGCTCCCATGGGTGGTGCTCAAGCTGGCCGCATCGCTGGACGGGCGCATCGCCGCCCCGGACGGGTCAAGCAGGTGGATCACCGGCCCGCTGGCGCGAGCCGACGCCCACCGACTCCGGGCGGAAAGCGATGCCGTGCTGGTGGGAGCCGGGACGGTCCGGGCCGATGACCCGGCGTTGACGGTCCGCCACGTCCCCGGCTACGAGGGTGACGGGCCCCTTCGAGTCGTGCTTGGACAGGTTCCCGCTGATGCCCGGGTACAGCCCGCGCTGGAGCTGTCGGGCGATCTGCCGGACGTCCTGCGACGGCTCGGGAAGCGAGGCGTTGTCCAGTTGCTGGTCGAGGGAGGGGCTACCGTCGCCCACCAGTTCCACCACGCCGGTCTGGTCGACCGCTACGTCCTCTACCTGGCGCCCGCGTTGTTTGGCGGCGACGACGCCAGACCGGCCTTCACCGGACCCGCGGCCGCCACCGTTGAGGACGTGTGGCGAGGCCGAATCGTCTCGGTCGAGCAGCTCGGGCCGGACCTGCGGGTCGAGCTGGCGGCGGCGGGCGAGTAGGACGGCGCGTGTTTACCGGCATCATCGAGGAGCTCGGCCGCTTGCGCAGCAGAGACGGTGGCCGCCTCGTTTTCGACGCCCCGACCGTGGTCGAGGACGCGAAGACGGGAGACTCCATCGCAGTCAACGGTTGTTGCCTGACCGCGGTCGAGATCGGTCCGGGATGGTGGGCGGCCGACGCGGTCGAAGAGACCCTCAGCCGGACCAATCTGGGCCTTCTCGGACCCGGGGACCCGGTCAACCTCGAGCGACCGACGAGGCTGGGTGACCGGTTGGGCGGGCATCTGGTGCAGGGCCATGTCGACGCGGTCGGCGAGATCGTGAGCCCGGCGCCCGAGCTGCAGGTCCGTGCACCGGCGCACCTGCTGCGGTACATCGTCGAAAAGGGGTCGATCACGGTGGATGGCTGCAGCCTGACCGTTGTCCGGCCGTTGAGTGATGGCTTCGTCGTGGCGGTCATCCCGCACACCGCGGCCGTGACCACGCTCGGCCTCAAAGGGCCGGGGGCTCGCGTCAACCTGGAAGTAGACGTGGTTGCCAAGTACGCCGAGCGGCTGCTCGAGGGTCAGACGGCTGCCCGTTCCGGCCCTACCGAGGACAACGAGGAGGAGACCTACCGCTGATGTCGTTTTCCACCATTGAAGAGGCTGTCGCGGCGGTGGGCCGGGGCGAGGTCATCGTTGTCGTCGACGACGAGGACCGGGAGAACGAAGGCGATCTGATCATGGCGGCCGAGCACGCCACGCCCGAGAAGATCGCATTTTTTGTCAAGCACACGTCGGGCTTGATCTGCGCGCCGGTCACCAACCAGCGGGCCGACGAGCTGAGCCTTCCGCTGATGGTCGCCCACAACACCGAGTCGCAACGGACCGCCTTCACCGTCACCGTCGACTACCGCCACGGCACGACCACGGGAATCTCCGCCTTCGATCGGGCCAAGACCATCCGGTCCCTGATCGATCCGGGTACGAGGCCCGACGATCTCGCCCGGCCGGGCCACATCCATGTCCTCCGGGCCCGGGATGGTGGCGTCCTGAAGCGGGCCGGTCACACGGAGGCGGCCGTCGATCTGGCCCGTATGGCCGGCCTGTACCCCGCGGGCGTGCTGTGCGAGCTGGTGACGGCCGACAGCATGGGCATGGCGCGCTTGCCCGAGCTCGAGCTGTTCGCCACCCGGCACGATCTCTGCCTGATCTCGATCGCCGACTTGATCCGCTACCGCCGCCAGCGGGAGAAGCTGGTCGTCCGCATCGCCGAGGCCCGGGTGCCGACCGAGTGGGGGGAGTTCACCTGCTACGCCTACCAGAGCGTCCTCGACCAGGAGACGCATCTCGCCTTCGTGATGGGGGCCCCGCAGGGCGAGGACAATGTCCTCGTCCGGGTGCACAGCGAGTGTCTCACCGGCGATGTGTTTGGCTCCATGCGCTGCGACTGCGGCCACCAGCTCAACGCCGCCATGGCGAAGATCGCCGCCGCGGGCATGGGTGTGCTGGTCTATCTGCGTGGTCACGAGGGACGCGGCATTGGCATTCATAACAAGCTCCTCGCCTACCAGCTCCAGGACGACGGCCTGGATACCGTTGAGGCCAACCTCCGTCTCGGGCTTCCCGCCGACAGTCGGGAGTACGGCATCGGCTCTCAGATCCTGGTCGACCTGGGTATCACGACCATGCGCTACATGACCAACAACCCTGCCAAGTACGGAGGCCTCGAGGGGTACGGGCTGGAGATGGTGGAGCGCGTCCCCCTCGAGTCGGTGCCGAATCCGGAGAACCTCCGCTACTTGAGGACCAAGCGGGAGAAGATGGGACATCTGCTGGAGGGGCTCGATGACGTCCTATGAAGGCCGGCTGCGCGGGGACGGCATGCGCATCGCCGTCGTCTGCAGCCGGTTCAATGCTCTGGTGACCGAGCGTCTGCTGGCCGGCGCTCGGGACGGGTTGACCCGCCATGGCGTCGACGAGGCATCGGTGGAGGTGGCGTGGGCCCCCGGCGCCATGGAGTTGCCGCTGGTGGCCCGGCACCTCGCCGCGACCGGGGAGTACGACGCGGTCATTACCCTCGGGGCGGTGATCCGGGGAGCGACCGATCACTACCAGCACGTTGCGACCCAGTGCGCGGCGGGCGTGCAGCGGGCCCAGCTGGACACCGGTGTACCGGTCGTGTTCGGCGTCCTCACCACCGACACGATCGAGCAGGCCATCGAGCGGGCCGGGACCAAGGCTGGCAACAAGGGCTTTGACGCGGCCCTGACGGCGATCGAGATGGTCGACCTGCTCCGCCAGCTCCCGAAAGGTGGCGGGACGGGCTAGTGCTCCGCGTCGTGCTCCCCAAGGGATCGCTCGAACGGGCCACGCTCGAGCTGTTCGAAGCGGCCGACCTGGCCGTTCGGCGGGGCACCGAAGTCGACTACCGCGCCACCATCGACGATCCCCGGATCAGCGAGGTCCGCATCCTTCGGCCCCAGGAGATCCCGAGGTACGTGGCCGACGGGCTGTTCGACCTGGGGGTGACCGGGCGGGACTGGATCGAGGAGACGGGCGCCGAGGTCACGTCGTTGGGGGAGCTGCGCTACGCGAAGACGACGGCTCGGCCGATCCGGATCGTGCTGGCGGTCGCGTCCAGCTCGCCCGTGCAGGGCGTCGCCGAGCTGCCGCAGGGCCTGAGGGTCTCGACGGAGTATCCCGAGCTCACCGCCCGGTTTCTGGCCAAGCACGGCATCCGGGCGGAGATCCAGCTTTCGTACGGCGCGACGGAGGCGAAGGTGCCCGAGATCGCCGACGCGGTCGTCGACCTGACCGAGACGGGCCAGGCCTTGCGGGCAGCCGGCCTGCGGATCATCGAGACGCTGCTGGTCTCCGACACCGAGCTCATCGCCAATCCGCGGTCGTATCAGGACCCCGATAAGCGCCACGCGATGGAGCAGCTGCTCACCCTCCTCTCGGGAACGCTCGAGGCAAGGGGGCGGGTGCTGGTCAAGCTCAATGTCAGCGAGGGCGACCTGGACCGGGTCATCCGGCTCCTGCCGGCGCTGAAATCGCCGACGGTGTCCAAGCTGTTCGGCGAGGGCGAGTACGCGGTCGAGACGGTGGTGGCCAAGAGTGACATCAACCAGCTGATCCCGGCTTTGAAGGACCACGGTGCCACCGGGATCATCGAACTGCCGATCTCAAAGATCGTGCACTGACGCGTCTGGCTGATCGTGGCGGTGCGGCGCGGCTCGATTGAGAGCTTCGACGAGGCAGCCGGCCTCGGTGTGGTGCGAGAAGACAACGACGCTCGTTACCCGTTTCATTGCACCCAGATCGCCGACGGGAGCCGTTCGATCGACGAGGGTGTCACGGTCTGGTTCGAGGTGGTCGCCGGCCACCTGGGCCGGTGGGAGGCGTCAAGCATCCGTCGCAGTGACGCGGCGGGCGGCCGGTGACCGGCGGTTCTCCCGCGCCCGGCCTCAGCCGGCTGTCTCTCCGGGCTGGCCTCCATTCGGTCGCTGGGTGGCCTGGATCTGAACGAAGGCCAGCCGGAGCTGGGCCAGCCCGTCCTTCAGCTGAGGTTCGTGCTCCCCGAGTCTCCCCGCCAGCCCCTCGACCAGGGTGGCAAGGGCATCGATGGCCAGCCTGGCCTGGTCGAGCTGGGGTGGCTGGAGACCCAGGTGGAGGGCCGCCAGCTCGAACAGGCCGAAGGCGTGGTTCGCGATGACCAGGTCGACCGGCGTGCGAGCCAGCTGCTCCTGGAGTTGCTGTAGTTGAGCGGCCTGCTCTTCGGGCGAGAGCTCTCGCTCTTGCCTTCCGGCCCTCGCGGTGCCCGGAGCCTCCTGGCCCGGTGCAGACGTCGACGACTCTTCCGGCTCCGGCCGGCGGATGGGCCGCTCGCCTCCTGGTGTCCACAAGCTCGACATTCCGCTACCCTAGGTTCTAAATCGAAGACGGGAAGCGGGGCCTGCCGCCCCCACCTGGCCACTGACGTGCGCCCAGGTCGTTCGACCGCCACGGGCGGGCGTTGCTTTCCGACGCCTGCCCTTTTCGCGTCGAGGGGCCGAGTTCGAAGGAGTGATGCCGCATAGCCGCTGGAGCCGACAACAACGAGCACCGGATCAACGACCGCATTCGTGCCCGCGAGGTTCGCCTCGTGGATCCGGACGGTACCCAACTCGGGATCAAGCCGCTGCCGGAGGCGCTCGCTATCGCCCGCCAGATGGATCTGGATCTCGTCGAAGTTGCGCCGAACGCCAACCCACCCGTCTCCCGGATCATGGACTACGGGAAGTTCAAGTTCGACGAAGCGCAACGGGCCAAAGAGTCCCGGCGGAAGACCACGAGCAGCAGCATCAAGGAGATGAAGTACCGGCCGAAGATCGGCTCGGGCGACTTTGACACCAAGACCCGCCAGGTCGTCAAGTTTTTGAACGACGGCCACAAGGTCAAGATCACGATCATGTTTCGTGGACGGGAGATGAGCCACCCCGAGCTCGGAATGAAGATCCTCGACAATGTGGCCCAACAGGTCGGGCCGATCGCCAAGGTCGAGGCCAGTCCCAAGCTTGACGGCCGCAACATGACCATGGTCCTCGCACCCGACCGGCGGGCCCAGCGGCGGACCGGGTCGCAACGGGAGGGAGGGGCGGCCGGGGACGCAGGTGCCACCCCAACCGGTCAGCCCGCTCCGTTGTCATCCGGCAACGGGGGCATCGGTGCGACACCCGAACCGGCGGCCGCAGCGGCCAGCAGTGAGACCCAGGAGAGCTGAGAAGAGCATGGCAAAGATGAAGACCGACCGAGGGGCGGCGAAGCGTTTCAAGGTGACCGGTACCGGAAGGATCCGGCGCCGACGTGCCTTTCGATCGCACCTGTTGGAGAAAAAGCCGACGACCCGGGTTCGCCGTCTCGGGCGCGAAGCGGATGTCGCGCCAGCCGATCGCAAGGCGGTGAAGCGCCTGCTGGGCAGCTGAACCGCCGGGGCCCGGGGACCCCGGACCCCGTTTCCTTCCATCGAGCACGAAAGGAGCGCACACGAATGGCCAGGGTTAAGCGCGCCGTTCACAGCAAGAAGCGTCATCGAGCCGTCCTCGAGCAGGCGCAGGGCTACTACGGCAACAAGAGCCGGTCATATCGCGCCGCTCGCGAGCAGGTCATGCACTCGCTGCAGTACGCCTATCGGGACCGGCGGGTCCGCA
>JBPYFF010000571.1:0-3124 GCA_051984455.1 Acidimicrobiales bacterium
CGAGCCCTCGATGACGACACCGACGAAGACGGCCCCGAAGGGAACGGCCCGGTACCCGTCCGGTAACCGTCCGCTGCCTTTTTGCTGCCTGACAGGCCAGGTTGAGCGATGGCTCCTGACCCGGTGATCGCCAACAGGAGCCCTGACCTGGGAAAACAGTGGTGCGCGATACTGGGATTGAACCAGTGACCTCTACCGTGTCAAGGTAGCGCTCTCCCACTGAGCTAATCGCGCGAGGCGGAGGCGGGAATCGAACCCGCGTACAGGGCTTTGCAGGCCCTTGCCTAAGCCACTCGGCCACTCCGCCAACCTCCGGATCACCGAAGTCGGCCGGACCTGCGAGGGTGGTCTCAGAGCGGACGACGGGACTCGAACCCGCGACCCTCACCTTGGCAAGGTGATGCGCTACCAACTGCGCTACGTCCGCCTGTGCCGTGTCCTGCCGCTCCGCGTCCGGGTTGGCGTTCCACCGCCTGACGCGACCTACTTTAGACGACGTCGCGATCAGCGATCGAGCCGGGGTCCCCGCACTGATCGCTTCCGAGTCAGGACAGGTCGTGCGGCAATAACCTGGTCAGCGCGTCATCCACGTTGACCCACAGGTTCTCGTTGCCGGGCACGACCACGTCGTACGTGCGGTCCAGGAAGTCGGCTAACTCCTGCGCGGATGCCTCGAACACAGCATGCCCGGATGGTGAGCTGAGTTCGATCACGACCACCTCGGGGTCGTCGACCGCCGGCCGGATGGCCACGTCGCCGTCACCGGCGTGCGCGAGCAGCCCGTCGGCGAGCAGGTCCCGCGCGAACACCCACTCCACCCAACCGGCCCGACCGGTCCGGAAGGCAGCCACCACCGCATACGGGTCGCGCGTGTCATAGCGCAGCTCCACCTGGACTGGCACGGCAGGGGTGTGCGGGGCCAGCAGATCGAACACCGCAGAGGAACGCAGTGTCACATGATCGTTACGCATCGTCCTCGCCTTCCTGCTCCTTCCCGGTTCTTACATCGACCGAGCACCACAGTTGTGACGCCTCAGCGGCCACGCGCGCCCGCAACATACCGATAGACCACCCGTTCAGACTAGGAGCGACTCCGTTCAGTTACCTCTAGTTACTCAACGTAGCAGACAACCGCTCGGTCACCCTCCCCGTGGGCCGAGACTCCCGTCTGCGCCCCGCCGGCCCGCCTGCAGGTCGAGGCGATCCGATCGACTTTCCATATTCCCGAACGCCCAGCGCACGACGTCGCAGGACGTGGCGTCCAGGATAAGCGATGACTCAAGGCGCCATTCGCGCGCCGCTGGGCCTACTGCGGCGTTTGCGGCGAGGCTTCGCCGAGACGGACTAACCGCTATGTCCAGCCCGGCGCGCGGCCGCTGCCGCCGCACATCCCGCCAACCGTTCCGCATCAAGGAGCTTGACCAGGATAAACGGCATCGAGGTGGCAGTCCGGCCAGGCCCAAGCAAATCGGGCAAATGATTCGCATCACACGATGGCGCATACCAGACGGCACGACACCACCTCAGCCACCAAACTCGGTGACGACCCGGCGGCGATCATCGTCCACCGTCCCCCTTGTCCTGACCCGGAAAACGATCCTGTATTGTTCTTCGTGCACGATAGCTGCGGGGCGATTAGCTCAGCGGGAGAGCGCTTCGTTCACACCGAAGAGGTCACTGGTTCGATCCCAGTATCGCCCACAGTTCATTTCTGCAGATCACACGGCGTGTCGATGATCTTTGTCGACAGGCCGTAAGGTGTGCTGTGGGAGCACGGAGTGCTGACCACACTTGCTTTTACGAAGTGTTCACCCCCGACGCTCGTGTCGTGGCGGGGGTCGGCCCAGGTCCAGGTGCCGAAGGTCTCCCACCGGGCCTGCAGCGCCGCGAGCATGGCCTCGATCATGGGCCTCGTGACGTGAGAGTAGAGATCGGAAACGTCCTGGGGCTTATAGCCGAGCCTCTGGAGCTGGAGAGCCCGGGGGGACGTCGTCCTCGATCAGCCACGTCTTGTGAGTGTGGCGTAGGCCGTGGAAGTGCATCCCGGGTTGGATCGGTCCCCAGCCTTGTTGGTAATACCGGTGAGGGCAGGCATCCAGACCCGCCGGCGGAAGTTGGATCGACGACGAAGCCCACCGTCGGCTCCGGTGAACACGAACCGGGCCTTTGGATGGCGCTCCCGGTGCTCGTCGAGCAGATCGACGAGGAACGGGGCAGATGGACAGGTCGAACGCTGGCCGAGGGCTTGGGGGCCGAGTTCGATTCGTCCACGGACTTCGTGCAAGGCGCCGAACTCCGGGTCGATCTCCATGCGAGCGTCGTCAAGGTAGGTCCTGATCCATTGCAACCCGGCCGGCTCGCCCCACCGCATCCCCGTGTACGCGGCGGTGATGATCAGTAGTGCGTCGTCGGCTGCGACCCGACTGGCTATGGCGCCGACCTCGTCAGCGCTGGCGTGCGGGCGTTCGGGGCAGTCATCGAAGGTCAACCGGAATGCCCAGCGCCGTGAACCGCCTGCTCATCCTCAATGCGGAACCCCACCCAGGGCGCGGCACCGTCCTGCTCCTGCGCGAGACCATCGGATACTGACCCGGCCTACGACACACCTACCTCAGCCGGTCGAAACACACATCCCGCCGCGCGCACCGACCCTCTCCGGTGAACCGCCCCGGGCGGTGTGAGGGTTGCGCTTGCCGCGGGGGCGGGCGTCGGCGTAGAGCTCGCCGGCCCAGGGCGACTGGAGCCTGGCGTTATGCGCGAAGGCCGAAATTGCTTTGCGTGTGTCAACGGCAGCGGAATTTTGACCCCTTTCCGGCACCCAGGTTCTAGCCCAGGTCTTTCATCCGGATTTGGGATGATCTTGACGATGTTGTTTTGGTGATCTTGATGGTGTTGGTTTCGGTGTGAGGTGTGACTGGACTGCCGACCTCGTGGTGGTCGGTGGTTACGTTGTTGTCGGGGTCCTTTTCCCAGGTCGTGGGTGGACGGGGGTGTCGCGGTTAGGTGAAGGCGGCGCGGAGTTTCTGCCAGGCTTGGGCGATGTCGTTGGCGTAGGCCCAGGTTCGGTCGATGCGTAGCCGGATTTGCCTGCCGCTGCGGGTGATGCGGGCGGCGACGTGCAGGA
>JBPYFF010000572.1:0-6622 GCA_051984455.1 Acidimicrobiales bacterium
GTAGCCGCCGCCCAGCACACGGAACATGACACCCATGAGCGGGGAGACGTCGGCGCGGTCGTGCACGTTGAGGAAGGAGTGACCGGCGTCGGGATACTCCTTCACCTCGTGCACCACACCGGCGACGGACAGCGCCCGCTCGAGCTTGGCTGCTGCGCCTCGCAGGGACGGATCCTTGGCGCCATAGTTAGCGACGATCGGACACGCGCCCCGCAAGAATGACTCGGCTCCCTTGGGCACCATCCCGTAGTTGGCGCTCGCAGCCGAGAACCCTCGACCTGGCGCCAGCAGCAGGGCGAAGCCGCCGCCCATGCAGAACCCGATCACCCCGATTCTTCCGGTGCAATCATCTCGTCCCGCCAACCAGGAACGGGCCGCCTCGATGTCCTCGAATGTCCGACCATGTCGCGCCATGGCGTCCCGGAAAATGGTCATCAGGCAGAGCGCCTTGTTGCCGCGAAAGAACAGGTCCGGAGCCGCCGCAAGATAACCCTGCGACGCCAGCCAGTCGGCCTGGTTGCGGAGGTCTTGCGTCATTCCCAACGCATCGGAAATCACCACGACCCCGGGCCAAGGGCCGGAACCTTCCGGAAGGGCCACGTACGCAGGCATCTGGCCGGTGATCGGGATCATCGTCTCAGCCATGACAGCCTTCACACTGGCAGTTCTCGGCGCGACCTGCACTGCCCAATAATCGTTACCGTGTGGGCCGTGACCGCTCGCAAGGGGGAGCGCAAGGCGGCGTTCGTTTCGCCCATGCTCGCCACGCTCGTGAAACCGCCTGAGCACTTCCGGACCAGCCGGCCCGGGGACTGGCAGTACGAAAGAAAGTTCGACGGGCTACGGTGCGTGGCCGTCCGCAACGCCGGGCAGGTTGACCTGCTCTCGCGGAACCGGCTGTCCTTCAACGCCCGCTTTCCCGAAGTGGTCGGCGCGCTGGCCAAGCTGTCCTGTGACCGGTTGGTGATCGACGGAGAGCTGGTCGCATTCGACGGGGATCAGACCAGCTTCGCCCTCCTCCAGAGCTCTCCCCATCCCGAGCACCTCACGTACTGCGTGTTCGACGTGTTGCACCTGGGCGGGCGGAACACGACCGGCCTGTCGCTGACAGAGCGGCAGGCGTTGCTGGCGGCCACGCTCGGCGAGGGCCATGCGCCGCTCTCCCTCGTCAGACCGCTCGCCGGCCGGCCGGTCGACCTGCTTGACCGGGCCTGCCGGTCCGGTTGGGAAGGCCTGGTTGCCAAGAGGGTCGACTCGCACTATCACTCCGGGCGGTCGCCCGAGTGGCAGAAGCTCAAGTGCACCGCCAGTCAGGAGCTGGTGATCGGTGGATGGACCGATCCCACCCGGTCGCGGGTCGGCCTGGGTGCCCTCCTGGTCGGGTACTACGACGATCATGGAGATCTCCGCTATGCCGGCAAGGTCGGTACCGGGTTCACCAACCAGCTTCTCGTTGACCTGCACCAGCAGCTCCTTGCTCGAGAGATGCCGGAGCCGCCCTTCGCCGATCCGGTTCGGGAGAAGGGAGCCCACTGGGCTCGCCCCGAACTGGTGGGGGCGGTCGCGTTCACGGAATGGACGGGCGACGGCCGGCTGCGGCACCCCAGCTTCCAGGGGCTGCGACCCGACAAGCCCGCCCGCGAAGTGCGGCGGGAAACCTCGGCCTGACGCTATTCCGCCGAGACAGCCCTCAGGACGTCGAGCTTCGCCGCTCGTCTGCTCGGCCAGATTGCCGCCACCACGCCCGCCAGTCCCGCCAGCACGACGACGATGATCAGGCTGCGGAAGGGGAGACTGAACTGGTCGATTCCTTTTCCGTGCAGCGCTCTGACAAGAGACCAGCCGAAGAAGAGGCCGACGACCAGGCCGAGGACGGTGCCTTGAAGGGCGATGATCACTGACTCCCATCGGGTCGTGGACCGTAACTGTGAACGAGTCATCCCCACGGCCCGCAATATGCCGAGCTCGCGGGTTCGCTCAAAGATCGAGAGCGCGAGCGTGTTGGCGATGCCGAGCAACGCAATCAGAATGGCAAGTGCAAGGAGGACGTAGACCAGCGCGAGCAGCTGGTCCACCGGCTTGGTCTGCTCCCGCTTGTAGCCGGCTTGATCGAGGACCTTGGTACCGGGATAGTCTCTCGCCGCCTGTTTCACGGCCGCCAGCGCGGCCGCCGAGCTCACGCCATGGGCCTTTTTCACGAAGACCTGCGAGTCGTAGTGATTGCCGAAGTTGGCCTCGTAGGCGTCGATGCCGAGGATGTAATCGCCGGCGGGGCGATTCTCACCGTAGATAAGGGCAACTCTGAGCGGCTTGGTCCCGGTACTCGCGAAGACCGCGGTGACGGTGTCGCCGAGCTGGAGATGCTTGTCCCTTGCGACGTTTTTGTAGATGGCAATGGCGGTGGCGTTCAGATCACGAGGAGAGCCTTTGAGCGGCTTGACGTTGAAAACCTGGAAGGCGGTCGCGGGATCTACTCCGATCAGAGGCTGGACGCTGCCGTTGATCTTGGCGGAGCCAAAGCGGAGGCCGAACGCGGCCTGGACCTGGGGCAGGGTGTTCAGCCGTTGGGCCAGTCCCGGGTCGACACCGCCGGTCATGCCGGCGCCGGAGTCGATAACGAAGTCGCCCAAAAAGGCCCGATTGACGGTGGCGTTGATGGAGGCCTTGGTGGACGACGCGAAGATGGTTATGAAGGCCACCAGACCCACGCCGATCATGAGGGCTGAGGCGCTGGCCGCGGTGCGCTTCGGGTTGCGCATGGCGTTTTGCCGCGCCAGCAGGCCGGAGACACCACGAAGTCTCGGCAAGGGGGCACCCAGCGTGCGGCTGAGAGGTAGCGCCACGGTTCGTCCCAGCACGGAGACGGCGAAGAAAACGAGCAAGGCGCCGACGCCGACGATCGCGACCGCGTTACTGGGGTGGGTGAACAGCCCAATGAAGAGGCCGGTGACGCCCAGAACCAGGAGCACCAAACCGATGACGACCCGCTGTTTGGACCCGTAGCCGCCACTGGCGGTCGTGACTTCGCGCATGGCCGCGATGGGGGGAACCTTTCCCGCCTTTCGGGCCGGTGAGAAGGCCGCGAACACGGTGACGATCACGCCCACCAGCACCGCCACGATCGGGGTGCTGGCCTTGAAGACGACCCCGCCCGCCGGGATGTCGAAACCGAACGCGCCCAGCAGGCCTTTGAGGCCAACGGCGACACCCAGGCCGACCAGGATGCCGGCCAGAGAGGCGAGGAGGCCGACCGCAAGCGCCTCGAGAAGCACGGAGGTGAGCACCTGACGCCGGCTGGCGCCGATGGCTCGAAGCAGGGCGTTCTCCCTGGTGCGCTGAGCCACAGTGATCGAGAAAGTGTTGAAGATCATGAAGGCGCCGACGAGCAGGGCGACGACGGCAAAGATGAGCAGGAAGGTGGTGAAGAACGACAGGCCCTGATTGATGGCATCCTGGGCTTCCTTGGTGACCTTGGCGCCCGTCACCGCCTCGACGCCGCTGGGAAGGACCGGGGAGATGCGGCTGGTTATCTCGTGCTGCGACAGGCCCTTGTCGGCGACGACCCGGATGGCGTCGAACTTTCCTGGCTGGGCGACGAGCTGCTGAGCGACAGGGGTGGTGAACAGCACGACGGAGGCGCCGCCGGGGCTGTCCGCGCTGCCGAACTTGACGATGCCAGAGATGTGCATCTGCTGGGGCGGGCCCTGGGTGAGCACGGTGGCGGTGTCGCCGACGGTGTAGTTGCCATCGCTGGCGCTCTTCCGGTCGATCACGATCTCGTTATCGGCCCTCGGCGGCTGACCGGTCACCAGCGTGAAGGGGTTCAGCTGCTTGTTGGTGATCCAGTTCCCGCCGAGAGCAGGCGGTCCCATGTTGGGGTTCCCAATGGCCTCGCCGTTCTTGCCGACCAGCCGCGTGTAACCGAGGACGCTTCCCTCGGCCACCGCGACACCGGGAACGCCTTTCACCACGCCAACCAGGGATGCGTCGACCCGGCCGCGCTGATCGCCCGTCTGGTTAGGCCCCTTGAAAACCGCCTTGGCCCGGACCACCGCATCGGTGCCCTTGTAGACGGTGGCGAACAGATTGTTGAAGGTCTGGTGGATCGTGTCGGAGAGGACCAGGGTGCCCACCATGAACGCTACGCCGAGCATGACCGCCAGCGCGGTTGTGGCCAGCCGCAACTTGTGGGCGAAGATCCCTTTTACTGTTGTCCGGAACATCGGCGGTCACTCCCCGAAACGCTTCATCCGTTCCAGGACCCGATCCGCCGTCGGCTCTTGCATCTCGTCGACGATTTGGCCGTCGGCCAGGAAGACGATGCGATCGGCGTAGCTCGCCGCCACGGGGTCGTGTGTGACCATGACGATCGTCTGGCCCATATCGAGGACGGCTCGCCGCAGGAACTCCAGCACGTCCGCCCCCGCCCGAGAGTCGAGATTGCCGGTGGGCTCATCGGCGAAGATGATGTCCGGGTGGCTGGCGAGGGCGCGGGCGACGGCCACCCGTTGCTGCTGGCCACCTGAGAGCTCGTCCGGGCGGTGGTGGAGCCGATCGGTGAGCCCGACCGTCTTGATCACCCGGTCGATCCACTCTTGATCACCCGAACGGCCGGCCAGTAACAGCGGCAGCATGATGTTTTCCTGAGCGGTCAGGGTTGGCACCAGGTTGAACGCCTGGAAGACGAACCCGATCCGATCTCGCCGCAGCAGTGTCAACTGCCGGTCGTCCAGCTGACTGAGATCGGCGTCGCCCACGAACGCCTGACCGGACGTGAGGGTGTCAAGGCCCGCCGCGCAGTGCAGCAAGGTCGACTTGCCCGAGCCAGACGGCCCCATGATGGCCGTGAAGTGGCCGGTGGCGAACTCGACCGTGACGCCGTCGAGAGCGCGAACCTCGGTTTCTGCCTTGCCGTACACCTTGACGGCATCGATGGTGCGCGCCGCTGCTCTTTCGGAAACAGCGGCATCAGTGGTGGTGAGCGTCGCCATGCTGCCCCCTCTCGATACCCGTTCGATGAGATGGGAAGAGCAGCCGCCGGTTCGGCTAACTCACCCGGACGAGCTGCCCAGCTTGTTTGTTGACCACCTATGATCCCACTCGTCGAGGTCCGCCGCCAGGGAAAAATGCGTACGGTAGTTGACATTCGGCGTCTCCTCTCCGACGGTGGCCTGATGGCACGGCGTGCGCACACGGCCTGGAAGCGCAGCGTGCGACGGCCAGGGACCGTCGCAATACTCTCGGTGGTCCTGATCCTGGCGGCATCGTGCGCGGGGACCAGTAGCTCGTCCAGCCTTCGCGGCCAGAAGCTCGAGGTCGCGGCCGTGTGGTCGGGCACCGAGCAAGCCCGCTTTCAGGAGGTCCTTCGTACTTTTGAGCAACGGACAGGTGTCGTGGTCACCTACACGTCGGCGAGCGACGGGGTGCCGCCATTTCTGCAGCACCGGCTGGCCGCTGGCCGGCCTCCCGACGTGGCTCTGCTTCCCCAGCCGGGATTGCTCCGTCAGCTGGTCGATGACAAAGCGGTCGTGCCCCTCGATGATCTGATGGGTGCCGAGATCAGGCGGAATTACAGCCCCATCTGGCAGATGTTGGGCTCGGTTAACGGGCGCCTGTACGCGGTCTGGTTTAAAGCAGCCAACAAGTCACTTGTCTGGTACAACATTGGCGTCTTTGAGCGGGCCGGCGTCGTCCCGCCCCAGAATCTGGACGGGCTCATGTCCGTGGCCGGGTCGGTGGTGCGGTCGGGAGTCCCTGCCTTTGCGGTCGGGGGAGCGGACGGATGGACGCTCACCGACTGGTTCGCCAACCTGTATCTCCGCCTGGCGGGACCCGCTCGTTACGACCTGCTCGCCCGGCACCGGATTCCGTGGACCGATCCGTCGGTGAAGGACACTCTTCGGCTGATGAGCCGTGTCCTCGCGCCCGGTCTCATGGCAGGCGGGACGGCAGGAGCCCTGAGCACCACGTTCAACCAGTCCGTCATCCAGACCTTCAGCGACCCTCCCGCGGCGGGCATGGTCTTTGAGGGCGACTTTGTCGCGGGGGCGGTGACCGGGATGACGAAGGCGGAACTTGGCGTCGACGCCGACGCCTTCACCTTTCCCTCCCTCGGTCAGTCGGCCCCGGTCGTCATGGGCGGGGGTGACGCCGCGGTGTTGATGCGACGGTCTGCTGCCGGTGTCGCCCTCATGCGGTTCCTGGCCGATCCCCAATCCGGAAGTATCTGGGCCGCGAGGGGAGGTTTTGTCTCGCCCAATCTCAATGTTGATCTCGCTGTCTACCCGGATGAGCTAAGCCGCTCCATCGCTCGCAGCCTCCTTGACTCCGGTGACGATTTTCGATTCGGCCTCTCAGATCTGCAGCCCATTGGGTTTGGCGGCGTCGAGGGCCAGGGTCTCCGAAAGGAGCTGCAGGACTTTCTCGTCTCACGCGACGTCGACACGACCGCGTCCCGGTTGGAGGCCGAGGCGAAAGCGGCGTTCGGGCACTGACCCCGGTGATTCCCCGCGGCAACGTCAGGCCGGGCGCGGGCGGGCCAGCAAGCCGTGCCGTTCCAGCCAGCCCCGGGCCTCTGTCGCGGGGTCCTTGCCGTCCAGCTGGACCCTCCAGTTGAGGAAGA
>JBPYFF010000573.1:0-6598 GCA_051984455.1 Acidimicrobiales bacterium
CGGACCGGTTGAACGCCTTTACCGGCCGCATGATGACCGAGTTGCTCGACGCCTTCGACCGGGCCGACGGCGATGACGACGTCCGGGCCGTCATCATCACCGGCAGGGGTCGGGGGTTCTGCGCCGGCGCCGACCTCGGCCGCGGCCCCGGCACCTTCGACTATCCGGAAGGCGAGGAGGCTCGAGACGGTGGCGGCCGGGTGGCGCTGCGCATCTATGACTCCACCAAACCCGTCATCGCTGCTATCAACGGGCCGGCCGTCGGCGTCGGGATCACCATGACCCTTGCCATGGATGTCCGGCTGGCGTCGACCAGCGCCAGGATGGGGTTTGTCTTTGCCCGTCGGGGCGTCGTGCCGGAGGCGTGCTCCAGCTGGTTCCTGCCTCGCGTCGTCGGGATCAGCCGCGCGGTGGAGTGGGTCGCCACGGGGCGTGTCTTCCCCGCCAAGGAGGCGCTCGAAGCCGGCCTGGTGCTGGCGGTGTTGCCACCCGACCAACTGCTGCCGGCGGCCCGGAGTCTCGCGGCGGAAATCGCCGGCAACACGTCCGCCCTCTCAGTCGCCCTGGCCCGGCAAATGATGTGGAAGATGCTCGGCGCCGATCATCCCATGGAAGCCCACAAGCTCGATTCCCGGCTGATGCGGGCGACCGGCAGGACAGCCGACGCGGCGGAAGGTATCGCGTCCTTCCTCGAGAAACGCCCGCCCCGGTTCCCCGGCCGGGTCAGCGCCGACATGCCGAGTCCCTATCCGTGGTGGGAGGACCGCCCGTTCGCGTGACGGGAGCCGAGCCCCGCGGCGCGCTCAGGTGTTCTGCGCCGTCATTCCCCCGTCGACCACCAGCACCGCACCGTTGATGTACGAGGCGGCCGGCAACACCAGCGACAACGTCCCGTGGGCCACCTCGACCGGCTCGCCATAGCGACGCAGCGGTACCCGCCGGTGGGCGAACTTGGTCTTGGCGTCCTCGGGGATGGCTGCGGTCATGCCCGTCCGTATCGGCCCGGGGCAGACGCAGTTGACCGTGACGCCATGGCGGCCGAGCTCGACCGCCAGCGCTCTGGTCAGCCCAATGACGCCGTGCTTGCTGGCCGTGTAGGGGCTGAGGCCGGCGGTGGCGCCGAGACCCTCGGTCGACGCGATGTTGACGATCCGGCCCTCTTTGTGACGCATCAGCTCGGGCAGGCACGCCCGGATCAGCCTCACGTGGCCGGCCAGGTTCACGTCGAGCGTCAGCGACCACGCATCCTCGTACCCATCGCCGAGGATCGGTGCCGGCCGGCTCACCCCGGCGTTGTTGACCAGGATGTCGAGGCGGCCGAAGACGTCGACCACCTCGCCCACCACATCGGTCACCCGACCGGCGTCCCGGACGTCGAGGGCCCAGCCCCCGGCACGGTCGTCGCCGTAGCGGCTCCGGATTTCGCCCACGACGCCGTCGACCCCTTCCTTGGTCTGGTCGGTGACGGCCACCCGGGCCCCCTCGTCGGCGAAGAGCTCCGCCGTCGCTTTGCCCATGCCGCTCGCCGCCCCGGTGACGAGGGCGACGCGACCCTCAATGGAGCGGGAACCGGTCGTCAGTCGCTCGGTCGTCATGGCCAGCACGGTAGCGACCGGCGGCATCCGTCATTCTCGGAAGACTTACCCGCGCTAGCCCCGCCTACGACCGTTCCGAGAATGAGTTCCGGCTGACTGCCGCCGCGGACTGCCGCGGCGCGCCGCGCCGCCGGGCCGGACGGCCGCGGGGGCCCTCCGACGACCATCGCTAGCGTGAGCGCCATGGGTCGAACCGTCGCCATCGTTCCGCACACCCACTGGGACCGCGAGTGGTACCAGCCCTTCCAGGCCTTTCGGCTGCGGCTGGTCGACCTGCTGGACGGCTTCCTCCCCCGCCTGGAAGCCGACCCGTCATACGCCCGCTTCCTGCTCGACGGCCAGATGGCGGTCGTCGACGATTACATCGCCCTCCGGCCCGAGGCCGAGCCCCGGCTGCGGCGCCTGGCCGCCTCCGGCCGGCTGGCCGTCGGCCCCTGGTACATCCTGATGGACGAGTTCCTGGTGTCCGGCGAGACCATCGTCCGCAACCTGCAGCTCGGCTTCGAACGGGCGGCGGCGTTCGGCGGGGCGATGAAGGTCGGCTACCTGCCCGACATGTTCGGTCACATCGCCCAGATGCCGCAGATCCTCCGCCTGGCCGGCCTGGAACACGCGGTCGTCTGGCGAGGTGTGCCTTCCGCCATCGACCGGACCGCCTTCTGGTGGCGGGCCCTCGATGGCTCGACCGTCCGGGCCGAGTACCTGCCCGTCGGCTACGGGAGCGGCGCGGCCGTGCCCGACGACGCCAAGGCTTTCGTCCGCCGGATCGGAGCGTATGCCAGCGAAGTCGGATCGATGCTGCTCGGGCCCACCGCGCCGATTCTCCTGATGAACGGCACCGACCACCAGGTCCCGCAACCCTGGCTTGGTCGGGTGGTAGCGGAAGCCAACGCCATCCAGGACAACTACCACCTCGTCGTGACCTCGCTTCCGGAATACCTGGCGTCGGCGCCCACGGACGGCCTGCCGTCGTGGACGGGCGAGCTTCGCAGCGGGGCGAGAGCCAACCTGCTGATGGGTGTCACGTCCAACCGCGTCGACGTGCGCCAGGCCGCGGCTCGAGCCGAGCGAGCCCTCGAGCAGCAGGCCGAGCCCCTGTCCGCCCTGTGGCTCCCGGGCGATAACTGGCCGGCGGCGGAACTGGCGCTGGCCTGGCATCAGGTGATCCTCAACTCCGCCCACGACTCGATTTGCGCCTGTTCGACCGACGACGTCGGGCTTGCCGTGCTGCACCGCTTTGCCGACGCTGAGGCCATCGGTCAGGGTCTCAGCCGCAAGGCACTGCGGGTAGCGGCGGCAACCATGGCCACGGCGGGGCCGGTGATTGTGAATCCGTCGCCACACGCGCGAGGTGGCGTGGTCGAGCTCACGGTCCCCGCCGGCTCGTCGGGGGAAGCGGTCGAAGGAGCCCAGGTGCTCAGCGAGGTGCCCTCGGGGGGACGAGAGCTTCGCGGCGTCGGCTCCGAGCTCGGTCTGCTCATCGCCCAGCTCAGCGATGAAGGATGGCTGGTCGCCGGCGCCAGTGGCGGCGCCCTCGAGCTTGAAACGGGCGACGACGGCGTCCAGCTCACCATCCGGGTTGGCCGGGGTCAGGCCGCTCCGGCCGACGCCCAGGCCGTCATGGCCGAAGCCTGGGCCCAGGCCGGTGCCCATCGGGAGCTGCCGCTGACCGTTCGAGTCGAGCGACAAGGCTGGCAACGAGTCGTGGTCCACGCCGCCGACGTGCCCGGCTTCGGGTGGGCGTCATGGTCCCCGGGCCGGCTCACCGTACCCCCGGTCGTTGCCGCCGGGGCCAGTCTCGACAACGGCCTCCTCAGGGTGGCGGTTGACCCCGATGAGGGCACCTGGTCGGTTAATGGGCTGGCCGGCCTCGACCGGCTGGTCGACCAAGGTGACAAGGGTGACACCTACAACTACTCACCACCGGCCGAGGACCTGGTTGTCGACCGGCCCGAGCGCGTCTCGGTCGAGCTGGTCGAGGCCGGACCGATACGGGGGAGATTTCGTGTGCGCCGCCGGTTTCGGTGGCCCGAGCAGCTCCAGGGAGGAAAAAGGGCCGGCGACGTGGCTGTCACCGTCGTGACGGAGGTGGAGCTTCTCGCCGGCGAGGCCCTGGTCCGGGCCAGGACGACGTTTCTCAACCGTTGCCGGGATCATCGGCTGCGAACCATCTTCCCCCTCCCGCAGCGGGCGCTCGCCTCCCGGGCGGAATGTGCCTTTGGGATTGTCGAGCGAGGTCTCGTGGCCGAAGGTGGTCCCCACGAATACGGGTTGACCACCTTCCCCTCCCGGCGGTTTGTCTCCGCCGGAGGTCTCACCGTGTTGCACGACGGAGTGCTCGAATACCAGCTCACCGATGACGGTGGGGCGCTGGCGCTGACTCTGCTCAGGGCGACGGGAATGCTCTCCCGGGACCGCATGGCCTACCGGCCGAATCCGGCCGGACCTCCCATGCCGCTCGAGGGCCCACAGTTGCAGGGGCCAATCGAGATTCAGTACGCCGTTCACATCGGTGACCACGACCCCTACCTGCTGGCCGACCAGGCCTGGCTGCCGCTGGAGGTCGCCCGATCCACCGGGGGAGGCGATCGACCCGATCGAGGCAGCCTGCTCACCGTGATCGGGGCGCAGGTTTCTGCCCTTCGCCGGGTCGGGGGCGCACTCGAGCTTCGGGTCTTCAATCCGACCGGCGAGCAGGTCGCGGTCCAGGTCGACGGACGCTCGGGCTGGTTGGTCGACCTGCTCGGAATGCCGCTCGAGCCGTTCGACGGTGGATTTCCCCTTCGTCCGTGGGGAATCGCTACCGCCCGGCTGGCTCCATGAGGATCTTTCCGTGGGCGTCGGGGTTGGCCAGCACGTCGAACGCGCCCGGAAGCCCATCGAGGTCGACCGAGGCGGTGATGAGCGGAGCCACATCCACGTCACCTTCCGCGATCGCCCGAAGTGACTCGGCAAATTCCATCGGGTCGTAGCCAAGGGCGAACTGGATGGAGAGCTCCTTCATGATCCCGAAGATGGGGTCGACCTTGTCGGTTTCCATACAGACGCCGACGATCAGAATCTGTGCCCCCGGAGGCGCATCCTCCAGGGCCGACTCGAGCATTCCGGGCACCCCGACCGCCTCGAAGATCACGAGAGGCCGCATCCCGTCGACCCGGCGCCAGGCGTCGATGCCCGGCTCCGATCGGGGATCGACTGCCTCGTGTGCGCCCATCGTCACCGCCAGCCGGCGCCGCGTCACCGAGAAGTCCGTCGCGACAATCGGTTCGACGCCCTTGGCGTGGAGGGCGGCGATGACGGCCAGGCCGACGGGGCCACACCCCAATACCAGAGCGGCCTCACCGGCCCGGATGCCCGACTTGTTGACGGCGTGCAAGCCGACCGCCATCGGCTCGGTGAGGGCGGCATAGCGGGGATCCACGCCGTTGGGAACGGTCAAGAGCAGCGGCGCCGACAACAGCAACATTTCGCTGTAGCCGGCCGGAAAGTCGTTGGTGTAGGCGAGATTCTTCGGACCTTCGAGGGTGATCAGGCCGGGTATCGACGTGACGATCGAACCTTGTGGGGGCGCAAGGGTGTCCGGCCCGGCATCGATCACCTCGGCCGAGAACTCATGTCCCATGAAGATGTCCCGGTCGAAATCGAGGCGCTCGGCGGTGCCCATCAGCAGCGCCAGCTCGGTCATCCTCCGGCCGTGCTTTACGAAATGAAGATCCGACCCGCAGACGCCGCAGGCCAGGGTGCGGACCAGGACCTGACCCATACCAGGAGTGGGGTCGGGCACCTCGTCGACGACCATCGCGCCTTGCCGCAGGACCGCTGCTCTCATAGGCGAGACGCTAACGTCCGCCGCCGATGACCGCCGCCCAGGCCCTGACATTCACCGGCGTGGACGTGGTGCGCGGCGAGGCCGCCGTCCTGCGGGGTGTGGACTGGAGTGTGGCCGACCGGGAATGTTGGGCCGTGCTCGGTCCCAACGGATCGGGGAAGACGACGATGCTGCAGCTCGCCTCGGGCTACCTCCACCCGACCCGGGGATCGGTCGACATCCTGGGGTACCGGCTCGGTCGAGTCGATGTCCGCAAGCTGCGGGAACGGATCGGCGTGGTTAGCGCCGCCGTCGCCCGCATGCTGGTGGGACGAGTTTCAGCCCAAAACGTCGTCATGAGTGCCCGCCACGCCGCTCTCGAGCCGTGGTGGCACACCTATGACGCCGCCGACCAGACGAGGGCAAGAGAACTTCTGGCCGAGGCGGGCTTCGAGGCGGTTGCCGACCGGCCGTTTGCGGTGCTGTCGGAGGGCGAGCGCCAACAGGTCCTGCTCGCCCGGACGCTGATGGCCGAACCGGACCTCCTCCTCTTCGACGAGCCGGCGGCAGGCCTCGACGTTGGTGGCCGGGAACGACTGGTTGCCCGGCTCGGCCGCCTGGCCGACGATCCCCTCGCGCCTCCCCTCGTTCTCGTGACCCATCATGTCGAAGAGATCCCGGCCGGCTTCACCCACCTGCTGCTGTTGCGAGAAGGAAGGGTCGTTGTGGCAGGGCCGATCACCGACGCGCTGCGGGCCGACGCGCTCTCAGAGTGCTTCGGAATGGCTCTCACTCTGAGATGCGAAGCAGGCCGATGGACCTGCCGGTCGGCCTAGCCTGTCCTCCTCGACGCCGGGAGCGGCGCTACCCGACCGTCTCGAGCTCACCCAGGTGCCGGAGTCGATCGATGAGGTCGGCCGATGTGTAGAGCTCGCGATGGAGCGTCTCGGTCAGCCAATCCTCCACTGATCGGCGGGTGTCTCCCTCCGGCAAGATTCCCCAGAGATCCAGCAGCCGGTCCTGCACGGCGGATGCCGACACGGCCAGCTGGTCGCCCAGCTCCGCGATCCAGGCATCGATGACCGCATCCAGCTCCACCACTTCTCGTCATCCGTCTGTTGGGTCCTCCTCTATTCAGCGTATAGACCGGCCCGGTTGTTCCTGGGCGCGGCTGGGCGAGCTGTGACGTTGATCA
>JBPYFF010000574.1:0-5062 GCA_051984455.1 Acidimicrobiales bacterium
CGGGAAAAAGAGGCGAAGGGCCCGGGTGATCAGGGTCGATCGTCTCACGCCAGCCAGTCGGATAAACCAGTTGCCGAGGTCATAGGGCAATCGCCGAGGGGCCAAAGTCCCCTGCATCTGGCGACGCTTTCCTCTGTGTCGGCCCACGCGGTTCGACCCACCATGGATGGCACGGATGTGGCGAATTATCGGGAGGGCTCCAGCAGGTATCCCATATCAACTGCAACAGCCTCCACTGTGCGGCCCGGCCGCCACCCCGGCCAGTTTGATGGCCGCAATGCGACACGGGACCTCCTGCGACTGGCCGATCTGACCAGCGAATATTTCTCACGGCTTCGTCGCCTCACGGTCGAGTCTCATTCGCACTTCGTGGACCATCACGGGGCGATGCAGCACGGGGTTGTCCTGTGCTGGTTCAGCCCGCCGGCCAAGTGGGTGGCCGACAGCGTCTCGGCCGCAGGCGAACGGCTGGGCAGCCGGTCGGTCGTCGTTGATCCCTTCGAGCTCCGGCCAAAGCGAGTTGGTTCGGTCGAGAACGCCGGCCGGGTGCTGTCGTCGCTGGGGCAGCTCATCGTGGTCGGCGGACTGGACGATCGGGACCTGAGCGGGCTGGCCGCGGCCGCCAGCGTGCCGGTCGTCAACGGGTTCAGTCACGGCCATAACCCCTGCGAGGCGCTGGCCGAACTGGCGACGCTCGAAGCCCGCTTCGGCTCACTGAACGGGCTCCGGCTGGCGTACCTGGGTCAGGCTTGCAACGTGACCCATGACTTGATGGCGGCGGCCGGCCTGGCAGGCGTCCACCTGACCGTGGCCACTACCGATGGATCTCAACCTGACCCGGGCCTGACCACCCAGGCCAGGGCGATCACCGAGAACAATGGCGGGAGCCTGCAACTCTCGCGGGGCCGGCGCTCTACGAGCCCGAGGTGTGACGGATGACAACGCACCCGAGTGGCACCGACACCTAAGATTCCCGGCGAGACCTCGGTACAGAAGGCAGCGGAAGTGACCTCTGACGAGACGGACCCCGGCGGTCTGGACGAGATCGATACCAGCGAATGCTGGAAGTTGCTGGCCACCCAGCAGATCGGCCGGCTGGCGGTCATGGTTGGTCATTACCCCTTGATCTTCCCGGTGAACTTCGCGCTCGACGACAAAGTCATCGTCTTTCGGACCGCGCCGGGCACGAAGCTCTATGCCATCGAGCACTCCAACGTCACGTTCGAAGTCGACGAGATCGACGTGGCCCACCGGTCCGGCTGGAGCGTGTTGGTCCGGGGCGTCGCCCATCAACTCCTGGCCCGCCGAAGCGTGGAGCTTGCCGCCCGGGTCGAGGCGAGCGGTGCGCAGCCCTGGGCGCCGGGTGAGCGCGACCGTATCGTGCGGATCGTCGCCGACCAGGTCTCCGGCCGTCGCATCCGTCCGGGAGAGCTTTCCGAGCCTGTCGACCCTCGCAACTACACTTGAGAGAAGAGGACGGAGGCGGCTGGAAACGGGACCTTTTCCTCTGATCTCATTGTTGCGCTTCGGGCAAGCTAGCTCCGGAGGTGATGGTTCATGACCGCGCCAGGTGGAGGAGGGTCATCGTTGCCGAGTGCTCATGCCCGCCTGGTGGTAGGCGTCGACGGCTCGCCCGGTGCGGAGAAGGCGCTGCGCTGGGCCGCCGACGAAGCCGCGCTGCGCCACGCCGAACTCGACGTTGTTTCGTGCTGGTCGGCTCCCCCCGCGGTCACCCCGGCTGCTGTCGTCATGTCCGGCGAGGTGTCCGAGTTGCTGGAGAAGTCGGCCCATCTGGCGGCCAATCACGGCGCCCGGATCGCTCGCCTCCGCGGCCACCAGATCACGGTCCACCCCGTCCTGATGCAGGGGTCACCCGGAGCCGGCCTGGTCGAGTGCAGCGAGGGCGCAGACCTCCTCGTCGTCGGCCGGCGAGGACGAAGCATCGCGGCCGAAGTGATCCTCGGATCCACCAGTGCGTATTGCCTCCACCACGCGCATTGCCCGGTTGTCGTGGTCTCGGCACCAGGTCACCAAGAGCAGCCGCCAGCACCAGAGCTGGCATCTGAGCTAGCTGAGGCCAACCGGCCGTAGCTTGGGGCGATGACGCTGGCGATCCGGACAGAGGGCCTGACAAAGCGCTTCGGGCGGACGGTTGCGCTCGACACACTTACCCTCGAGGTGCCTGCCGGCGAGGTGATCGGTTACCTCGGGCCCAACGGGGCAGGCAAGACGACCACGATTCGCTTGCTGCTCGGACTCATCCGTGCATCAGCGGGAAGGGCCGAGATCTTCGGGGTGGACGCCCAGGCCCGGCCGGTCGAGGCCCACCGCCGGATCGCCTACGTCCCGGGCGAGGCCAACCTGTGGCCGTCCCTGACCGGGACCGAGACGTTGCATCTACTCGCCCGGGTCCACGGGATGGTCGATGCCGCCTATCGGGACGTGCTGATCGACCGCTTCGACTTCGACCCCGGAAAGAAGGTGCGCGCCTACTCGAAGGGCAACCGGCAAAAACTCCTGCTGATCGCAGGACTGATGACCCGGGCCGACTTGCTGTTACTCGACGAACCGACCAGCGGGCTCGACCCGTTGATGGAGCAGGCCTTCCGCCAGTGCGTCGGCGATGCCCGGGAGCACGGCCAAACGGTATTCCTGTCCTCGCACATCCTGAGCGAGGTGGAGGCGCTTTGCGACCGGGTCGCCATCCTGCGGGCGGGCTCTCTGATCGAGGTTGGCACCCTTGCAGAGATGCGCCATCTCTCGGCCCTGTCAATCGACGCAGAGTTCGACACGGAGCCCCCTGATCTGTCCCGCGTGCCGGGCGTGACCGCAGTGACGGTCGAAGGTAACCGGGTGCGCTGCCAGGTCGTCGGGTCGGTGGAGCCGCTGCTCACGGTGCTGGCCGCGGCCGGCGTGCACCACCTTCTCAGCCGCGAACCGTCCCTGGAAGAGTTGTTCCTCGCTCACTACGGCGGGACCCCGCCTGTCGAGGAAGCCGTCGGTGCGGCGTGACCCGGATCGCCGGGCCGCGACCGTCATCTTTGCTCAGTCGGCGCGGCGAGCGATCCGCTCAGGAGCTCTCTGGGGCGCGATCTTTGGCCTCTACGTGTACGCGTCGGCCGCCGGATACGCGGCCAGCTATCCCTCGCTAGCGGCGCGGCGCCGGCTGGCGACAAGCTTCGGAGCCAATGCCGGTCTGGCCGCCCTGCTCGGCCCGGCCCGGCGGCTGGAAACAGTGGCAGGGTTTACCGCCTGGCGCACCATGGGTGTCCTCACGATCGTGGGCGCCATCTGGGGCTTGCTGCTCGCCACCCGCATGCTTCGAGGAGAAGAGGACGCCGGGCGGTGGGAGCTCATGCTGTCCGGCCAGACCACCCGGCGACGAGCCGCCAGTCAGGCGATCGCCGGTATGGGCGCCGGTCTGCTCGCGCTATGGACGGTAACCGCGCTGGCCACGATCGCGGCCGGGTCGACCTCGAAGGTCAGGTTTCCGGTTACCGGGTCCATCTACCTCGCGACCTCTCTGATGGCGGGTGCCTCCCTTGCGCTGGCCCTTGGCCTGCTCGCCGGACAGCTGGCGGCCACCAGGCGACAGGCCAACGGCGTGGGGGCGGCAACGCTGGGCCTGGCGTTCCTGGTCCGCATGGCTGCTGATTCCTCGTCGTCGTTGGCGTGGCTGCGATGGGCCAGCCCTCTTGGCTGGCCGGAGGAATTACGACCGTTCACCGGCTCATCACCGCTCGCCTGGGTGCCGATAGGACTTCTAGTTGGCGGTCTCACTGGCGGAGCGATTGTGATCGCAGGCCGGCGCGACCTGGGCGCGAGTGCCCTGCCCAGCCGCGATTCCCCACCGGCCCGCACCGGCCTGCTCACCGGCCCGGCGGGGCTGACGGCTCGCCTTGGTGCCGGGGTGGCCCTCGGCTGGACGGCCGGCCTGGCTGCGCTCGGGCTCATGCTGGGCCTGGTCGCCCAGTCAGCCTCCACTGCCATCAGTGGATCGGCCGCGATCGAGAAGGCGATCGGGCGGCTCGGTGGCCACCGGGGAGGCGCGGCAGCGTATCTCGGCGTCGCCTTCCTCATCGCGGCCACGCTCGTCTCATTCGCCGCGGCCGGACAGATCGCCGCCACCCGAAGCGAGGAGGCCCAGGGATACGTAGATCACCTGCTGGTCCAGCCCGTAAGCCGATCGCGCTGGTTGCGGGCCCGCCTCGGCTTCGGAGTATCTCTGGTCGTCGGTACCAGTGTGATCGCCGGGCTGTTCGCCTGGATCGGTGCCGCCACCCAAAACAGCGGCGTCGGGTTGGGGCAGCTGCTGCAGGCCGGCCTCAACGTCGCTCCGCCGGCCGTGTTCGTTCTCGGGATCGGGGCGCTCGCGTTCGGCGCTGTGCCCCGGCTGGCCCCGGCTCTCGCATACGGCATGGTGGCCTGGTCATTCCTGGTCGAGTTCCTCGCTTCCGTGATCAGGAGCAACCAGCTGTTGATCGACACCTCGATTTTCTCGCACATCGCTCCTGCTCCCGCGGCCGACCCCAATTGGGCCGCGACCGCCTGGCTGGTCGGTCTTGGCCTGGCCGCGGCCCTCGCGGGCATCACGGTCTTCGACCGGCGTGACCTGGCGAGTGCGTGAGCGGCGCGTGCGTGAGCGCGCGCCAGGCCCGATTTGCCTTCACCCGATCCATTCAGAACCTTCGGCCCTTGCCCGCTCCAGCCAAGTTCGAGACGCTGATCCTGGATGGTAAGGAGGTGTCGGGATGGAAGCGGTCGTTGTCTATGAATCCATGTAAGGCAACACCCATGTCGTCGCCGACGCGATCGGCAGGGGTATCGGCTCTTTTGTAGACGTCAACGTGCTACCCGTAACCGAAGCGACGACCCACGAGGTGGCGTTGGCTGATCTCCTGGTTGTAGGCGGACCAACCCACGCCCATAGGATGAGCCGGCCCAGCAACCGGAAGTCGGCGATGAATGCGACCCGGCGTCCGGCCACAGCGCTCACCGAACGTCTGCCAGAGCCGGACTCTCGCTCGACAAATGCATCAGTCTCAGTGCGTGTGAGCCCGCG
>JBPYFF010000575.1:0-2179 GCA_051984455.1 Acidimicrobiales bacterium
TGGTGGTGCATGGCAGCCGGCAGGTGAGTGGTGCTTCCCGCGAGGACGCTGGCGTACCTCGATGCCGCCACGCTCCCGAGAATGGCCACACCGAGGGCGGCGCCGAGCTCCCGGGAGGCGTCGTTCATGGCCGAGCCGGCCCCGGCCCGGCGGGACGGCACGGCTGACATGATCGAGGCCGTCATCGGGGACATCGTCAGCGCCATCCCGACAATGAACGGAACGAGGCAGGCCAGCACATACGGGTAGGCGGTGTGCGGGCTGATGCCGGTGAACATCAAGAACCCCACCAGGACCAGCAGCATCCCCGTTGCCACCACCCGGGGCGGGCCGAACCGGGCCGACAAGCGGGGGGTCAGGGGCGAGACGATGAGCATGATCGGCGGCATGGGGAGTAGCCGGATGGCCGCGCCCAGGGCGCTCAGGCCAAGCACCAGCTGAAAGTACTGAGTGAGAAGGAACATGACGCCGTACATCCCGAGGAAGATCAGCATCATGCCGGCCGTCCCCGTCGTGAAGGCAGCATTGCGGAAGTAGCGGATGTCCAGCATGGGCTCGTCGACGTGGAGCTCCCAGAAGGCGAAGAGGGTGAGAACGGTCACCGCGATCAGGAACGCGCCCAGCGTCGCCGGGCTCATCCAACCTTCGGTCGGTGCCTCGATCAGGCCGTAAACCAGGGAAACGATTCCAACGATGGAAAGGCCGGCTCCGATCGGGTCGAGCGGTGCCTCCTTCGGATCACGGGAGGTCGGGACGAGGAACCGGCCGGCCACCAGGGCCAGGGTGATGAGCGGCACGTTGATAAAGAAGATCGAGCCGTACCAAAAGTGACCAAGGAGCCACCCACTGATGGGCGGACCGATGGCGCCGGCCGCACCGGTGAAGCTCGCCCAGATGGCGATCGCTTTGGTCCGCTCCCCCGGCGGGAACACGTTGATCAAAATGGAAAGGGTGGAAGGCATGATCAGGGCGGCGGCGGCGCCCATCACGGCCCGGCAGGCGATCAGCTGCCACATGGCCGTCGACAGGGTGGCCATTCCCGCCCCGACCAGGTAGAGGACGAGGCCGAGCTGCAGCACGCCTTTGCGCCCAAACCGATCGCCCAGGGCGCCGGTCGAGAACAGGAGCCCGGCGAACACCAGCGAGTAGATCGCCACTACCCATTGCAGCTGTGAGGTGGTGGCGTGCAGCTCCCGCGACAACACCGGGATGGCCACGTTGAGGCTGGAGTTGCCGACGAAGACGATGACCAGGCTCAGGCACAACACCGCGAGCGTCCACCAGCGGCGCTCATAGGTGGTTTTGGGGTCGATCACCGTGCCTCCGCCCGGATGGTATAACTGGAGTCGAGCTTCCGGTTAGCTAGGATACGGAATAGGGATCCCGGTTGTCAACACACCGTTTACCAACAGAACGCGTACCTGCAGACCCTCCGGTCGACAAACAGCTTCGCGCCGATGCCCGGCGCAACCGGGCTCGCGTCCTGGAGGCCGCCGATGCCGTCTTCGCGGAAGCCGGGCTGCACGCCGGAATCGAGGAAATCGCCCGTAGAGCCGGGGTCGGGGTCGGCACCGTCTGCCGGAACTTCCCTACCAAAGAAGATCTGGTCGCCGAGGTGCTCACCGTCCGCGGAGAGGCGCTGGTGAGTCAGGCGCGGTCGGCCCTGGCCGCGGCCGATCCGGCCACGGCCTTCGAGGGGTTCATGATCGCCGCAGCCGGGTCGGCCGCCCGGTACCGGGCCCTGGCGGAGGAGATGGCGGCGCGGGGCGACCTGCCCGCTCGCCACGGACTGAAGGAGGAGTTCCAGGACGCCCTGGACCGGCTGGTGCGACATGCACAGGAGGCGGGCGTGCTGCGCGCCGATGTCACCTCGGCCGACATCAAGCTGATCCTGTCGGCGGTGGCCCAGGCCATGGTGGCACCAGGCGACGACCGATCACGGGAACGGTTCCTCCGGGTGGTGCTCGACGGCCTTCGACCCCCGCATTGATCACCGGGTGTGGGTCAGCAGGTCCAGGACCGCGTGCATTGATGTGAGATTGGGCGCGGGAGCACCGACCAGCTCGGCCAGTTCGATCGGCGCCTTGAGGAGCGCGTCGTTCTCCAGGGGTTTGCCGGCCTCATAGTCCATCAGCATGGACGTCTTGTGATCACCGACCCGGGCTGCCCCCTCAAACCG
>JBPYFF010000576.1:0-2594 GCA_051984455.1 Acidimicrobiales bacterium
TCACGGTCGTGGTCGTGCTCGGGCTGTTTCGGGCCGTGCTCTGCACCACGAAGGTTGGCAGCGACACCGACGCAACTTTGCCGAATGCACCGTTCAGGCGACGCGCGCCACCGTTGCGATTGCGGTTGCTCCCCGGAGCGGTCGTCGTTGTGCCTCCTCCACCACCGCCGCCATTGCCCGCCCGCTGACCGCCGAAGGCGCCGAACGTGCATCCGTTGGGACCTGGCTGCGTGATCGAGACCATGCGAGCGGTGAAGGGCTGCCCGGGGTTGACCGACGCGCCCTGGCCGGCGTTCGCCGTCACGCACACGCCCGGCGCCAGGTCGGTGGCGGCGCCGGACACTGTCTGGGTGAACGTCGTCGCCGGTGTGACGTTGACCGTGACCTGCCCGCTCGTCGGGTTCTGGACTTCCAGCGAAGAGCCGGACACGGCCGCCACGCTGCCGAAGGCACCGGGTGGAGTAGGTGCCGTGGTGGTCGGGCTCTGGCTGGAGCTGGGCTTGGTCGACGCGGTGCTGGAGCCTCCGCAGGCGGCTGCGGCCAGCGCCAGAACGCCGAGGCCGGCGACGATTGGTCGTGTCCTGCCGGTGAAGATAGGTCCTGACATGTTGCTTCTAGCTCCCGGTCGGTCCGCCCTGGACGGCGGAGTGGTCGGTCGAAGGTCTCATTCGCTGCGAAGCGCGTCGATGGGCGACAGGCGGGCGGCCCGCGAGGCGGGGTACACGCCGAAGATCAGTCCGATCCCGGCAGCGACGACGACCGCCCCTGCCGTAGCCAGCAACGAGATGTCTACGGTGTTCGACGTCACCTGCGGTATCACCTCGGCACCGATCACGCCGAGCACGATGCCACCGATGCCGCCGGCCACGCCGAGGATCGAGGCCTCCACGAGGAACTGGGCCCGGATGACTCCGGGCGTGGCCCCCAAGGCCTTGCGCAGCCCGATCTCCCGCACCCGCTCGGTGACCGACACCAGCATGATGTTCATCACGCCGATACCGCCGACCAGCAGCGAGATGGCGGCGATCCCCGCCAGCAGCACGGTGAGGGTCTTGTCCACCGAAGTCGCCGTCGAAAGTATCGACGACTGGGTCGTGATGTTGAAGTCGGCCTGCGTCGGATTCGTGATCTGGTGTGTGCTGAGGAGGAGCGAGTTGGCCTCCTGGTAGGCGGCGGACAACGTGTTCTTGTTGGTCGCCTCCAGAAGGATGGAGCTCACGCTGGTGCGCGAGCTCCCCCCGAAGAGCTGGTTCTGGGCGGTCGTGACGGGAACGATGGCCATGTCGTCCTGGTTGGTGGTGGCGGAGCTGCCGGCCGACGTCAGCACACCGCTGACAAGAAAGGGCACGCCGTTGATGTTGACCGTCTGGCCGACCGGGTTGGCGAAGCCGAACAGGTTGGCTGCCGTGGTCGGCCCGAGGACGGCCACCTGGTTCTGGGTGGCCACGTCGCCGTCGGTGAAGAAGCTGCCCTCCGCCAGCTGTCGGTTGCGGACCCCCAGGTACGACGTCGTCGTCCCGATCACCGGAGCCGACCAGTTGGCCGAGCCCGCGGTCATCGACATCGTCCGCTGGGCGGTGGGTGCCACAGCTGCGATGTCGGGCGCGTCGAGGTGGGATCCCAGCGCGTTGGCGTCGGCCAGCGTCAGGGTGTTCGCCGACCCGAGGCCGCCCCGAACCGCGCCCGTCGTCGTGCTGCCCGGGGACACCACGAGCAGGTTCGTCCCAAGCGCCTGGATCGCCGAGTTGACGTTCGACTGCGCTCCTTCGCCCAGTCCCACGGTGAGGATGACAGCGGCAATGCCGATGAGGATGCCGAGAACGGTCAGGATCGATCGCAGGCGATGGGACAGGATCGCTCCGGTCCCCGTGCGCAGCGTCTCCCACCAGTTCACGCCGGTGCACCGTCGTCGGGCTGAACCGTCCCGTCCCTGAAGCGGATGACCCGGCTGGCGTAGGCGGCGACGTCGGCTTCGTGGGTGATGAGCACGACCGTCCGCCCCGCCCGGTTGAGCTCCTGGAACAGGTGGAGGATCTCCCCGCTGGCCACCGAGTCGAGATTGCCGGTGGGCTCGTCGGCCAGGACCAGGGACGGGTCCGTCACCAGCGCCCGGGCGACGGCCACTCGCTGCTGCTCACCACCGGACAGCTCGCCCGGCCGGTGCTCGACACGGTGTGCCAACCCGACACGCTCGAGAGCGCCGAGCGCCTTGGTCGCCCTGTCGGGGTCGCCCGAGTAGAGAAGAGGGAGCTCGACGTTCCGGCCGGCGCTCAGGCTCGCCAGCAGGTTGAACTGCTGGAAGACGAAGCCGATGCGCCGATTGCGCACGACGGCGAGCTCACCCTCGGTCATCGACCCCACGTCCTGACCAGCGAGGCGGTAGGTGCCCTCAGTGGGAACGTCGAGGCAACCGATGATGTACATCATCGTCGACTTTCCCGATCCCGACGGTCCCATGATGGCGACGAAATCGCCCTGTGAGATCGTCATGGTCACGCCGCGCAGCGCCTCGACCTCCAGGGACCCTGTCCGGTAGGTCTTGCGCACGGCGTCGAGCTCGATCAGGGGCCGTTCCAGGGTCGCGGCCGCGACGG
>JBPYFF010000577.1:0-3217 GCA_051984455.1 Acidimicrobiales bacterium
GGGTCGGTCAGGGTCAGCGGAGCCAAGAACTCCGCCCTCAAACTGATGGCGGCGACCTTGCTGGCCGAGGGTGAGTATCGCCTGCACAACGTGCCGGCGATCACCGATGTGGACACCATGACCGAGCTGCTCGTCTTCATGGGCGTGGACGTGACCCGATCGGGTCAGGACGAGCTTTTCTTGCGCCGCGGACCGGATTGCGGGACAGAGGCGCCTTACGAGCTGGTCGAGCGAATGCGGGCTTCGATCGTGGTGCTCGGCCCGCTTCTCGGACGGGTCGGTCGTGCTCGCGTCGCCATGCCGGGGGGCGACGACTTCGGCTCCCGGCCGATCGACATGCACCTCGGTGGTCTGGAACAGATGGGCGCAACCTTCCAGATCCGCCATGGCTATATCGAAGCGACTGCCGACCAGTTGCTGGGTGCTCGCATCGTGCTCGAGTTCCCGAGCGTGGGGGCGACCGAGAACCTCCTGCTGGCCGCGGTGCTGGCCAAGGGGACAACCGTCATCGAGAATGCCGCCCGAGAGCCCGAGATCGCCGATCTGGCGGCGTTTCTCAACAGGATGGGCGCGGTAATCGTCGGTGCGGGGTCGTCAACCATCCGCATCGAGGGGGTCGAGGAGCTCGCTCCCGTTGACCACACCGTGATCCCCGACCGGATCGAGGCCGCGACCTACCTCGCCGCGGTCGCCCTGGCCGGAGGAGAAATCGCCCTCGACCGTGCTCGACCCGACCACATGGACATGTTCATCAAGAAGCTCGGCGACATGGGTGTCCGGGTGGCCCCGACCAGCGGAGGCGTATGGGCCGCGAGCCGGTCCCGCCTGCATAGCGTGGATGTGTCGACGTTGCCCTATCCGGGCATCGCCACGGACTACAAGCCGTTGTTCGTCGCCATGCTGAGCGTGGCCGACGGCGTTGCCATCGTGACCGAGAACCTCTTCGCCGGGCGGTTCAAATACGTGTCCGAGCTGATCAGGATGGGAGCCGATATCCGGACCGAGGGTCACCACGCGGTGATTCGGGGCAGGCCCCGGTTGTCCGGGGCGCCCGTCCGGGCGAGCGACATTCGCGCCGGCGCGGCTCTGGTCGTAGCGGGACTGGCCGCCGAAGGCGAAACGGTCATCGCCGATGCCCAGCACATCGACCGAGGCTACGAGGACCTCCCGGCCCGGCTCCGGGCTCTCGGCGGCGACGTGACCAGGATCGCCTAGGCGCACCTCGGTAAGGCAGGTGCGACATCGAGATGTCCAGGAGCTGGTGGCCTCCGCTCATGCCGGCGACCGGTCAGCCACCGCCCGGCTCATCTCACTGGTCGAGCGCGGTGGCGCGCCGGCACGGGAGGTGGGGAAGCGGACATTCACCCGGGGCAGCGGGGCCTACACCGTCGGCATTACCGGCTCTCCGGGTGCAGGAAAGTCGACCCTGACCGATCACCTGATCGCCATCATCCGTCAGCGGGATGAGCCGATCGGGGTCCTTGCGATCGACCCGTCCTCGCCTTTCACGGGCGGCGCCATTCTCGGCGACCGGGTCCGCATGCAGCGCCACGCGCTCGACGAAGGCGTCTTCATTCGCTCGATGGCAACGCGTGGCCACCTGGGCGGGCTGGCGCTCGCGACGCCCGAAGCGGTCAGGGTCCTCGCTGCTTCCGGCATCTCGCTCGTCCTGATCGAGACCGTCGGCGTCGGCCAGGTGGAGGTCGAGGTCGCGGGTGCGGCCGATACCAGCGTGGTTGTGGTCAACCCCGGCTGGGGTGACGCCATCCAGGCCAACAAGGCTGGCCTGCTGGAAATCGCCGACATCTTCGTGATCAACAAAGCCGATCGACCCGGGGCGGCCGAGACCAGGCGGGACCTCGAGAACATGCTCGACATGACGACGTCTATGGGTGAGTGGCGCCCACCGATTGTGTCGACGATTGCCCCAAGGGGCGAGGGGACCGACTCGTTATGGGCCGAGGTGGAGAAGCACCGCGCCTACCTGGAGCGAAGCGGCGAGCTGGCCGAGCGCCGCCGTCGCCGGCTCATCGACGAACTGCACGAAGTGCTCATACGGCGGGTGGAGGTCCAGGTGCAGCAGCTGGAAGGTGGAGAGGTGTACCAGCACCTCAAGCACGCGGTGCTTGGTGGCGAGACCGACCCATACAGTGCGGCCGACGAGCTGCTCGCCAAACTCGGCCTGTAGCATCCGCACGGCTACCCTGAGTAGCTTCACCGGGCATGGCCCAGAGCTTTGTCTCCGTGGAGCGGCGGCCGGACGATGTGGCCCTGATCCAGCTCAATCGACCCAAGGCCAACGCGCTCTCTCTTGCGATGCTCGAGCAGATCGAGGCAGTGGCACGCAACCTGACCAGCCACCCGCCGGGTGCGGTCGTGATCTGGGGCGGGCCCAAGATCTTCGCCGCGGGAGCAGACATATCAGAGTTTGGCGGACCTCAAGAGGCGCGAGGCATCAATCGTCAGTTTCGAACCGCCTTCGACGCGCTGGCCGCGATCCCGCGCGCCACCATCGCGGCGGTTTGCGGGTACGCGCTCGGGGGCGGCTGCGAGCTCACCGTCGCGTGCGATTTACGGGTCGTCTCCGAAGAGGTGAAGTTCGGTCAACCCGAGATACTCCTCGGCATCATCCCGGGCGCGGGTGGGACTCAGCGGCTGGCCCGGCTGATCGGCCCGGCACGGGCCAAGGACATGATCCTCACTGGCCGGCAGGTCGGTGCCGAGGAGGCCCTGCGCATTGGACTGGCCGACCGGGTGGTACCGGCGGAACAGGTGCTCGATGCCGCGCTCGAACTGGCCGCCAGCCTGGCGGCCGGCGCCGTCGTCGCTCAGGGATTGGCCAAGCGGGCGGTCGACGATGGGCTCGGCGGTGAGCTTGATCAGGGGTTGGACCTGGAGGCGCAGCTGTTCGCCCGGTCGTTCGAAACCGAAGATGCCCGTATCGGCATCAGGTCCTTCCTCGACCACGGGCCGGGCAAGGCCAGGTTCGTCGGGCGGTAAGCACGCCGGCCCACACGCCCATTAGGCCCACGCGACCGAGCCCATCTCGGCCGGAAGGGCCAGGTCGGCGTGCGAAGGCACCACCCTCACCGCGATGCCATAGCGGCCGGCTCTCCCGCAGGTGAACGCGCCGGTGTACCGGTACTGATCGGGCGAGTCACCCGGGCCGGCCAGCGTCAGGGAAAGCACCTCGGCGTCGGTCAGTTCGTCGTTGGGG
>JBPYFF010000578.1:0-7387 GCA_051984455.1 Acidimicrobiales bacterium
CGGGTCGGCGGGGCCACCGTCGTCGCGGCCTACAGCCCGCGAATCCGGCCGGGCGTTCCGGTGTCGTTCCCGGTGCAATGGGACGATTTGGACGCCGTCGTGCCGGCGGACTTCACCATCCGTACCGCCTTGCGGGATCTGCGACAGGGTGATCAGTGGGCTTCTCATATGCGCAGACGGCAGCATCTGCCGGACGACCTCATCGATGAGGGCCGCGCCATCCCGGTAGGCCGGGTCCAGGCGATGCACGAGGGCAAGCGCCGGGCCCGCAGCCGTCGCAGTTAGGGCCGCTCCATCGATTGCACGTCGAAGTAGATCGGCAGCAAGTACTTCACGTAGAAGGCGTGCACCGTGAGCTGGGGGTACACGAGATCCTCGTACTCCTGGCTCTGAACCCGGTCGTCCTTCTCCTGGTAGCGCTTGCACGCCTCGAGCAGGTCGTCGACCTCAGCCCGGGTGTCCTGAAGCAGTCCCAGGTGGTCGAAGCCCGGTGAGCTCATCGGTTTGCCGCTCTCGGCCAGCAGGATGAACTGATCGGTGTCCGGCAGCAGCAGATGGCAACGCTGGCCGACAACGTCAGTGTCGGTTGCCTTCCAGCCGAACACCGACCCATAGAAGGCGTCGACCTCTTCCCGGAACTCGTCGGTCAACGTGCCTCGGGCGAAGGTGAGCTCCATGTGGTTGAACCGCATGCCCACCACGGTAGACGCTGCTCCGCCGCGGCGGCGCGGCGCCGTGGCGTCGCGCCGTCTCAGTGCTCCGGCGGGATGCGGTAGCGGCTCATGTAGTCGGCGAACCGCTCTGCCACCGCGCCCTCGTCGAGGCCGGCGTCGGCCAGGCAGTAGCGGTGGACGCCGCTCCTTTTCGTCTGATCGGCGGCGACGTAGGAGTCCATTTCCGCTCGGGCGTCCTCATGCAACTCCTCGCCGCCGGCCGCGTACATGCGAGCCACCGTTTCGACCGGGTCCTGGACCAGGTCGGCGTAGTGGATGTCTACAATGGGATGCTCCGGATGGGCGGCCCGAAACGACTCGATGCGGTCGACCGAGAGCTCCAGCATCGCCGTCCAGTGTTCGGCGATATAGGGCATGTGATCCGCGTCGCTGAACGTGCCCGACAGCGTGCGGATGAGGCTGCAGACGGAACCGCACAGCAGGAGCGGGTCGCGATGCAGCAGGACCAGGCAGGCATCGGGATAGGCGGCGGTCAGAGCGTCGAGGGCGATGGCGTGGTGGGGGCTCTTCAGTGTCCAGCGGCCCCGCACTCCGCCGTGCTGAAGGACCTGGAGCACCAGCCGGTGATACCGGTAGGCGGAGGACTGGTCGGCCTGGCGGAGCCACTCGCCGTAGGCCGGTACGTTGGTGACGGCCTCCCAGAGAAGGCTCTTGAAGTCCTGCCTTAATACGGAGACGCACTCCGTCGGGCCATCGGGCTCCTCGTGATGAACGACGGCCATTTTCGGGTTGAGCTGCTCCAGCAGCTCGCCACTGGTGCGAGCCGCGTCGACACGCGGACCCGAACGGAAGGTGGCCGGCGAGGGTGGAGGCACACTGTCATCTGCCTCCCACCGGAGCAGCGGGCGGTTGTGGGGGTCCCGGTCGAGCAGGTTGCTGAGGAACGTCGTCCCTGCCCGGAACATGCCGATGACGATGAGCGGCATGTCGATCCGTTCGTCCGCGACGTCAGCGTTCCTCGCGGCCCAGTCGATGACCCGGAGCCGGTTGGCCAGGCTGACGACGATCATCTGCGGCACGGCCACGGCGCCGATGTCGTTGAGCCTCGCCTCGGAGCACGCCGACTCCCAGTAGACACCGAGTCCTTCTTCGAAATCGCCCGGACCGAAGTCCTCGAGGCCGGTTTGCTCCCGGGCCTCGGCCATGAGGGCCGCCGGGGTTGTCACACCCGGAGAGAAAGGTCCACGACGGTCCGGCCACTTGTCCGTCGCTGTTCGTGGTCCTCGAGCGCGGCCCCGACCTGGCCCAGGTTGATGCGCCGGCCAATGAAGGGGCGAATGGCGCCCCTGGCAATCAGCCGGCGCAGCTCGGCGTGCACCTCACGGCCACGGTCGGGTGGGTTCGGGGTGACGCCGAAGCGGCGCATCGGCCGAGATGACTGACCGTAGGCGAGCAGCACCCCGAGCACGGAGAAATTGCCCATCGATACCTTGCGAAGCGGCCTTCCGGTGAAGCCCGACTGCGGGTCATCGTTGTATCCGACCGGGAGGTACCGGCCCTCGTGGGCGACACACGTCCAGATGGTCTCGGTGCCGGGCCCTCCCACGAGGTCGCACACCACGTCCGCGCCCCGATCACCGGTGTGATCCATCACTCGCTCGAAGATGTCCTCAGACGTGTGATCGATGGCCACCTCAGCCCCGAGCTCCTGGCACAGCTTGGCCTTTTTCGCCCCGCCGGCGACGGCGATGACGTGGGCGCCAGCCGTGACGCCCAGCTGGATGGCGGCCGTGCCGAGCGCGCTCGCCCCGCCGACCACCAGCAACGTCTCACCTGCCACGAGCCCGGCCCGGCTGTGCAGGGCGAGATAGGTGGTATGGAAGGGGAGCAAGAAGGCTGCCGACTCGACGTCATCGAGCTCGGGCGGGGCGTCGAAGACACCGGTTTGCGGAGCAAGCGCGAAGTCCGCCATGCCCCCGAAGGACATGGCGCACATGGCCACCACCCGGCGGCCGAGCCAGTCCTCGGCTCCGGGACCGGCGGCGTCGACGACACCGCACACGTCCATGCCCAGGGTGAACGGCGGCTGCACCATCACGCTGGCGACGCCGCCCCGGCACCTGGCGATGTCACCGAAGTTCAGCGACGCGGCCGACACCGCGATGCGCACTCCACCGGGCTCGACCTCCGGGACCGGGATGTCCTGGAGCTCAATGGCCTCCGTCGGAGGACCGTGCTTTATGACTCGAACCGCTCTCACGGCATCCCCTTGCTGACGTGAAGGGGCAAGGTACTAAATGGAAGACCTGTCTGTCGTAGACGCCCTGTGGCAACGGTGGTCCTCCCATTGCAGCCGGTTGTCCACTGCCTTCAGGTACGCGCGTCTGGCGGCATCGCGGTGCTCGTCGGTCAGTGGTTGCGGCACAGCAACGAGCCGGGGCAGGCCAGCGCAGGGGCGGAGGCCACACTCGGTGAGGAAGATCCAGCTCAGAAATCGTGTCCACCCTTTGAGGTCGACCCTTGGGGTTGGTTCTTTCGGCCAGGCCCCGATGCCTGCCGGCGCGGCCCTGTCCGTTGTCGCCATGGATCCTCCTCATCGATCCCGGCGGGAGCACCTTGCCGTGGCAGGTTGCTGCGGCGTCGTCGAGCCGGGTCTCTCAGCCGCTCTTGATGAAGCAGGAGGATGATAGTCGACGATGGAACCCGCTCGACGCGTCGGCGCCCCGCGTCACCGGACCGGCGCGCCGCGTCACCCGACCGGCGCGGTCGTCTCAGACCCCGCCATTGGCCAGGCGGGCCTTCACGTCTGCATCAGAGCACTGAGTAGCCGGGCCGGGATCGATTGGTGCGAGCTCAAGCGGGCGGCGACGGCCGGAGAAATCCAGTACGGACGCCAGGTTGGCCGCGGAGCGGTCCCGAGCGGTCATCGGGGGCAGGCTCCACCGCCACTCGATCATCCGGAGGATCGAGCAGTGCTCGTACGGTCCCCCGTGCGCGACGCGAGCCGGGGCCAACGGTCCCATCACGATGCACGGAACCCGGAAGCCCAGGCGCTTCAGGTCGGGTGCCGGGCCCGGGGTCGGGAGCACGGTGTCATCCTCGACGATTGGCGGCGGGACATGGTCGTAGAACCCCCCGTGCTCGTCAAAGGTCAGCACGAACACCATCCGCTCCCACTGCGGGCTTTGCGCGAGCGCACGGTATATGCGGGCGATGAACGCCTCACCCTGGCGCAGGTCGCTGTAGGGGTGATCGTCGTAGGCCGTCCCGAGGAACTCGTCAACCGTCGGTAGGTCGGGGTCGATGTACGTCACATTCGGGAGGGAGCCCGCGGCCGCGGCGGCGAAGAACGCTTCATGCGTGTAGGTGATTGAGTCGTACTTGCGGCTCTGGTACTGATAACTGTTCGGCTCCTTGCCGGCGTAATAGCCGCCGGAAACGCCGGCGTCTCGCAGCCGGTCCCAGATCGCGAGGTCCAGGTTGCTCGGGCGGGTGCCCTGCCCTGTTAACGCCCCGGGGAAGTCGAAGGTTCCGGCGTCGGTCGTCGCACTCCACGCGTACAGCCGGTTCGGACCGGTGGGGCCCATCATCGAGCAGAAGTAGCGGTCGAGCGCCGTATGGCCGTGCGCGAGCGTCGCCGTGACCGGCAGGTCCTCGGCCGTGTAGTAGCCGATCGGGAACGTCTCGCCCGGCGGCTGGGTCACCAGCCAGCCGTCACAGCGGCCGCCGTCATATTGGCGCTCCACTGACTGCCAATCATGTTTGGGGTCGTGCGACCCGCATCCCTGGAAGTCAGGGGCGAGTCTGTAAGTCGTATGGGGCGACCCCTTGTTGTCCGCGTACGTCAGCCCCGCTTGCTTGCCGTCGGCGCCCGGCAACCAGCCGAGTAGATGGTCAAAGCTCCGGTTCTCCATCATCAAGACCACGACGACGTCGAAAGGGGCATGCTCAGGCGACGGCAAGGTGGCGGTTGTTCCTGGGCTTCGGGCTCGGGCCTTCGGGCCCGATGAGCAAGCCGACGTGAGCGTGACCAGCCCCAGCCCCCCGGCCAGGCGGAGGAACTCCCGCCGGCTCATTCCCCGCATGTCGCAGAACCGTACTCTCATCGACCTCTGCGCTGGATGCCCGAAAGGGCGGCCGGACTTGCCCCACTTCCTTCCCCGGCCGGCCGGCCCGCCAGGTCGTCTCTGAGCGAACATCGTCTCATGGGTGATGAAAACCAGACCTGTGAGCCGGTAGACGTTTCCTTCCCCGTGAACTACGTCTCCCAGCCGACCAACATGAGTTGCTGGGCGGCATCACTCGCCATGTTGTTCGGGTACCAAAGCGCTGATGACGTTGCTCAAGCGACGGGACTGCAGCATGCCATGCAGGACGGTGCCTCTTCCGATGAGTTCACGCAGGCCGTGCAGACGCTCGGGCTGCGGCTCGAGGGCGGCGCCTGTGGCTTTCCCAACATGTTCGCCGACTGGCTGAACCAGTACGGGCCCCTGATGGTTGCCAAGGACATCAATCCCGGCTTTCATGCGGTCGTGATCTCGGGCATCCACGGCGATGGGACGGCTGACTACACCTACCTGGATCAGAACGATCCGGCGGCGGGCGTGAACACGATCTACTACAAGGATTTCGTTCAGCAGTACGAGGGCGGGGCTGCTTTCACTGCCTACTTCGCCCACCGGTAGGGAGCCCCACCGGGGAGGCTCACCGGGTTGCTTCCGCGAGCTACGCGGCCGACTCGAACAGGACGCCGCGCCCCCTAGGCTCGGGGTCGTGACGGCTCAATCGTGCCCGAGATGAGCATGCGTGGGCGACAGCGGCGGCTGCTGGCAGTGGCGACCGTCATCGGCCGGCATTTGGCCTCGACCGGATTCGAGGTGATCGGACGCCGGCTGGGGCGGCGTCCCGCCGGGTCTGGTCCCGGTGAGCCGGCCGGCCCGAGCCACCTGCGGGCCGCGCTGGAGGAGCTCGGACCGACGTTCGTCAAGTTGGGACAGGTCCTGTCGGGGCGGTCCGATCTGCTGCCGGTCAGCTATCAGCAGGAACTCGGGAAGCTCCGAGATCATGTCGGGCCCGTCCCCTCTGCTACCGTCCGCGCCCAGATCGAAGAATCGCTCGGCCAGCCGGTCTCGGAGGTCTATGGCGACTTCGAGTGGCAGCCGCTGGCGTCAGCGTCAATCGGACAAGTCCACGCTGCCACCCTCCCGGGTGGCCGCGCGGTTGTGGTGAAGGTCCGCCGGCCGGGGATCTGCGCGGACATCGAGGCCGACCTCGATCTGCTCGATTGGGTGGCCCGCCGAGCGGCCCGGGTCGGAGTGTTCCGTCGCTACGACCCGGTTGGCCTGGTCACGCACTTTGCCAACATGCTGCGATGCGAGATCGACTACACCGTCGAGACGGCTCATGCTCGGGAAATCGGCCGAGCCCTGGCCGGACAACCCGACGTGGTCATACCCGAGATCATCGACGCGATGTCCACTGACTCGGTGTTGACCATGGACCGGATCGACGGCGTGTCGTTGAGCGATACCGACGGGCTGGACGAGGCGGGCGTCGATCGCGGCCGCCTGGCCGCCGTCGTTGTCCGCACCTTTATGTCGATGGTGCTGGGGCAGGACCGATTTCACGCCGATCCCCACCCTGGCAACCTCTTTGCGCTGCCGGGTGACCGGCTCGGCCTGGTGGATTTCGGCGAGACAGGCACGGTCGACGCACCCACCCGGGCGGCCATGTCCGGCCTGGTCATCGCGGCCGCAACTGCCGACGCCGACTCGCTCGCCGCCAGCGTCCTGGAGGTGTGCATCGCCACCCGGCCTGTCGACAAGGCGGACCTGGGTACCGACCTCCATCGGCTGCTCACGTCGGCATCGGGCGCACTGGGTGCCATCCGCACCGGCCCGATGCTCCGCGGGTTGATGAGCGTTCTTCGCCGTCATGGCCTGTGGCTGCCCTCCGATCTTGCCTTGTTGCTGAAGACCATCGTCGAATGCGAGAGCACCGCGGCAGAAATCGATCCGACCTTCGATCCTGCCGGCATGCTGGCGGAGTTCCGTGGGGGAGGACTCGCCGCACCTGACTGAGACCGCCGGTTCCGGCATTCCAAGGTTCTTTTAAAGAACCAAGAAAGGCAATCCAAGGTCCGTCTGCTCTTCTGGGATGGATTCTTCCATCCCGCAAAGGAGCAGCGCATTGTCTGTTAAGCGTCTGGTGGCCGCCGGCCTCGTCGTGGCGGCCGCCGTTGCCGTTCCTGTTGGTGTCCTGGCGAGTGGTCCAGCCTCCTCGGCTGCGCAGTCCGTCACGACATCGACGACGGTCCCGGGTCCCAAGCTGGCCGTGCCCGCCGACCTCTCCGCCCTCGCCGCGTCTGCCGGCATCAGCGTGAGCCAGCTGAATGCCGGCCTGGTTGCGGCCAAGCAGGCCGGTGGTAACTCGTCCGCGGCGGTGGCCGCCTTCGGGGCGTCGGCTGGCGTGCCGACCCCGACCGCACAGAAGATCGTCTCTATCATTTTTGGCAGCCGGGTCGATCGCGGCCTCACCGGCCCGTCTGCGTCGGCGGCTCTCAGTAAGTGGCTGGGCGTCAGCACGACGGCTGCTCAGACCGCACTCCTGCAGATCCGCGCCCTCGTCCCTAACGGCGGGCTCGACCCGACCAGCCCCGCCTTCGCCCGCATCGCTCACGGTCTGGGCGTGACCGCAACCCAACTGGCAACGGC
>JBPYFF010000579.1:0-8828 GCA_051984455.1 Acidimicrobiales bacterium
CACTGACATCGACCAGGCCGTCGACGACGAGACGGTCCCCGCCCGCCCGGCCGAGGCGGCGCACCGGCACGCCCGCCCGCTGTGACCGCCTGGACACTTCGCCGGCTCGGTCGGGAACGACGGCGAGGATGACCCTCGACGGCGCCTCGCCGAAGAGCTCGATGTGCGACCCGATGCCGTCGACTTCGAAGCCGACGCCAGTGGCGACCGCCATTTCCGCCAGCGCCACGGCGATACCGCCGTCGGCGACGTCATGGACGCCGGTCGGCAGGCGTTCGTTGACGAGGGCAGCGACCAGCGATAGCACCCTGGCGTGCAGAGCGAGGTCGAGGGGAGCCAGGGTGCCCCCCCGGTGCCCGTGGGCCTGCTCGGCCCAGAGAGATCCGGACAGCGTCGCGCCGGTCGCCGATCCGAGCACCAAGATCTCGCTACCAGCGTCCAGGCCCGCGGGTGGCGATGGCGAGTCCAGCCGGTCGACCAGGCCGAGCATGCCCACCACAGGAGTCGGGTCGATGTCGCGGCCCCTGCTCTCGTTGTACAGGCTGACGTTGCCGCCGATGACCGGAACTCCCAGGGCGCGGCAGGCATCGGCCATTCCGTCAATGGCCTCGGACAGCTGCCACATAACTTCCGGGTGTTCAGGATTCCCAAAGTTGAGGCAGTTGACCAGCGCGACCGGCCGGGCGCCGACACACGCGACGTTGAGGGTGGACTCCGCGACCACCAGGGCCGTGCCCACGCGTGGATCGAGCCCGCACCAGCGGCCGTTGCCGTCGGTGGACAGGGCGATGGCGCGCTCCCCGGAACTGACGACGCCAGGGGCCTTGAGCCGGAGCAGGGCGGCGTCGCCACCCGGGCCGGCCACGGTATTGAGGAACAACTGGTGGTCGTACTGCCGGTAGACCCACGAGGTGTCCATCAGCATGGCCAGGAGGTCCTCACCGCAGTCCTGGGGTGGCGGAAGCCGGTTGGCATCATCGGCCGCCATCCGGTCGAGGTCAGCCGGCCGCGAGCGTGGCCGGTCGTACACCGGCGCATCTTCATGCAGGGTGCTGGCCGGCAGGTCGGCCAGCACCGGGCCGTCCCAGCCGTCCAGGACCCGCAGCCGGCCGGACTCCGTGACCTTTCCCACCACGGTCGCCCGCACTTCCCATTTGGCGCAGCAGGCCAGGACCCGATCGAGGTCTGGGGGCGCAACGATCGCCAGCATTCGTTCCTGGCTCTCGCTGGTCATGATCTCGAACGGCTCCATGCCGTCCTCCCGCAAAGGCACGGCCCGCACGTTGACGTCCATGCCAACCCCGCCCCGGGACGCGGTCTCGCTCGTCGCGCAGGTCAGGCCCGCCCCTCCCAGATCCTGGATGCCGGCAAGCAGGTGCTGATCGAGTAACTCGAGGCACGCCTCGATCAGCCGCTTCTCCTCGAAAGGGTCGCCCACCTGCACGTTGGGGCGCTTGGCTTCCTCGGCCTGCGAGTCGTGGCTGAACCCGGCCGAAGCCAGCACGCTCACCCCGCCGATCCCGTCCCGCCCCGTGGTCGCACCGAGCAGGACGGCGAGGTTGCCGCTCCCTGAAGCCCGGCCGAGGACGAGCCGATCCTTCGGCAACACACCGAGACACAGCACGTTGACCAGCGGATTGTCGGCATAGCAGTCGTTGAACACCAGCTCGCCACCGACCGTTGGGACCCCGACGGAATTTCCGTAGCCGGATATACCGCTGACCACGCCGGTCGTTATCCACCTACTGCGTGCTTCGTGAAGTGGTCCGAAGCGTAATGGATCCATCACCGCGATTGGCCGAGCGCCCATTGTGAAGATGTCCCGAAGAATTCCACCGACCCCTGTTGCCGCTCCCTGATAGGGCTCAATCGCAGAAGGATGATTGTGGCTCTCTATGCGCAACGCGACTGCGATTCCGTCTCCGGCGTCGACAACGCCGGCGTTCTCTCCCGGGCCGACCAAAACGTGCTGGCCTTCGGTAGGCAATCGGGAAAGAAGCGCCCGGGACGATTTGTACGAGCAGTGCTCGCTCCACATCACCGCATACATGGCCAGCTCGAGATGGTTCGGCTGGCGGCCAAGCAATCGTAAGATGTCCCGGGCCTCATCATCAGTGAGTCCCAATGCCCGGTGGATCGGGCTCCCCATCGCCGTCATTCCCCGGTTCGGTTGTTCAAGACCACTCCGAGATGTGCGCGATACTACGGCTATGCCAGCCAAATCCAAGCGGGGAAAATCCCCGATGTCGCAGGCTCACAAAGACGCTCTCGCGGTCGGTCGGGAGGAAGGACGGTCCGTCCGCCGCTATCTCGAGGCCCTGGAAGCGCACAAACCGAAGCGAGGCCGCAAGCGCAGCCCCGATACGATCCAAAAGCGGCTTGAGCAAATCGATGACAAACTCGAGTACGCCGACCCGCTGTCGCGTGTTCATCTTGCTCAAGAACGTATAAACCTCCAGGCCGAGCTGGCGGCCAAGGATGCCGCCGTCGACCTCGCCGAACTGGAGGATGGGTTCGTCGTGGCGGCCAAGAACTACTCCGAGCGCAAGGGCATCTCGTACGCCGCCTGGCGAGAAGCCGGCGTCGACGCTGCTGTCCTTCGCCGGGCCGGCATCCGCCGGGGCGCAGGCGAGGAGTAGCTTCAAGGCTCGGACCGCAGGCCGAAGGAGCCTGCCGCGGCGGCTGCCGCGGCCGCGCTGGCGGGATGGCTCCGGGTGGACGACGAATGGAGCAGGGAGCGGAGAAGCTGGCAACCCTCGTCTGAACCGAGAAGCCTGCTGGTCGCCCGCTCCGGGTGGGGCATCAAGCCGACCACGTTTCCGGCCGGATTGCAGATCCCGGCAATGTCGTCGACGGACCCATTGGGGTTTTCGACATAGCGCAACACCACTCGATCGTCGCCACGTAGTTCCGCGAGCGTTTCCTTGTCGCAGGTGTAATTGCCCTCGAAGTGGTTGATGGGGATGCGCAGCCGTTGTCCGGGCGGAACCTCACGGGTCAGGACGGAGCGGGTTGACGCGACCTCTACCTGCACCGATCGGCAGAGAAATGTGAGGCCACGATTCTTCTGAAGTGCGCCGGGAAGAAGGTGAGCCTCGGTGAGAATTTGGAACCCATTGCAGATGCCGACGACCGGGCCACCCTCGACAGCAAATCGCTCAACCGCCTTCATGATTGGCGAGAACCTGGCAATGGCACCCGGCCGCAGGTAGTCACCATGGGCAAAGCCACCCGGGAGCACCAGCGCGTCGAATGGGCCCAGGCGGTGCTCCCCGTGCCAGACCAACCGGGCGTCCCCGCCCAGGGTATTGATTGCCTCGATGACGTCGAACTCGCAGTTGCTGCCGGGAAAAAGGACAACCCCGACGATCGCCGTCATCCCATCGCCGCCTCGACCTGCACCTTGGCCTGCTCAATGACCGGATTGGTGAGAAAGCGACGGCAGAGATCTTCCACTCTCGCCCGGGCGGTCGCTTCCTCGTCGGCGTCGATCGAGAACCGGATTGCCTTCCCGGTGCGGACTCCCCGGATGGAGTCAAAGCCGAGCGCCGGCAGGGCCCGCTCGATGGTCGTCCCCTGAGGGTCGGCGATGCCCGGCCGAAGCGTGACCTCAACCAGGACCGAGAAGGTCACGTGACGACTCCCGGCCAGTGGGAGAAGCTGTTCCCCGTCAGCAGCTCGTAGGCCGCGATATAGCGCTCGCTCGTCGCCCGCACAACCTCTTCCGGCAGGAGTGGAGGTGGCGGCGTCTTGTCCCACCCCGTCTGCTCCAGCCAGTCGCGCAGCGGTTGTTTGTCGAATGACGGCGGAGTCGACCCCGGCTGCCACGCCGTCATCGGCCAGAAGCGTGAGGAGTCCGGCGTCAGCACCTCGTCGCAGATAGCCAGTTGCCCATCGATGTAGCCCAGCTCGAACTTCGTGTCGGCAATGATGATTCCTCGCTCGGCCGCCCAGGCGGCGCCACGGTGGTAGGTCTCGAGGCAGATCTCCCGTGCCTGCTTGGCCACCGCCGGGCCGACCAGCTCAGCTGCCTCATCGAACGAGAGGTTGACGTCGTGGCCCTGGGTCGCTTTGGTGGAAGGAGTGAAGACCGGCTCGGTCAGGCGGTCCGACTGGCGAAGCCCTTCGGGAAGGGGCTGGCCGTGCATTGTTCCCGACTTCAGGTAGTCGGCCCACGCCGAACCGGAGAGATACCCACGAACGATGCACTCGATTGGCAGCATGACGGCCTTTCGCACCACCATGACCCGGCCGCGGAGGTCCGTCCCGAGCGTTTCCGGCGCCTCCTCCGGCACCTCGATCGACAGGAAGTGAGTCGGGGCAACCGAAGCCAGCTTCTCGAGCCAGAAGGCGGTGATTGCCGTCAGGACCCGCCCCTTGTGCGGGATGGGCTCGGCCATCACCACGTCGAAGGCCGAAATCCGGTCCGAGGTCACGAGCAACAGCCGGTCGTCGCCGAGGTCGTAGATGTCGCGCACCTTTCCTGACGACACGTGCGTGAAGGTCATGGGGTCGGACTCCTCTCGCTCGGTATCTGGTTCAGGGCCTCAAACACCCGGCCCACGTGACGCAGACTGCGGCTCAGGTCAAAGGCCTCGTCGAGCGCAACCTTGTCCAGTGCCACCTCGGCGTCCTCCTCGAGCACGGTGCGCAACGGCTGCTGCTCCTGCCAGGCGACCGCGGCGTCCCTCTGGACGATCCGGTAGGCGGCATCCCGGGACCGGCCGGAGGCAATGAGGGCGAGGAGGACGGGCTGGCTGAACAGCAGCCCGTACGATCGATCGAAGTTGGCCAGCATGCGCTCGGGGAAGACGACGAGTCCGTCGACGAGCGTGGCCATCTGCTTCAAAACGTAGTAGGCGAGAAGGCTGGCATCGGGGAGGATGACTCTTTCCACCGAGCTGTGGGAGACGTCCCGCTCGTGCCACAGAGCGACGTCCTCAAGGCCGGCACCGAGATAGGCGCGCAGCACCCTGGCCAGGCCGGAGAGGCGCTCGCTCTTGATCCGGTTGCGCTTATGAGGCATAGCCGAGCTGCCCTTCTGCCCGGGGCGAAACGGCTCCTCCACTTCCCCGACTTCAGTGCGCTGCAGGTGTCGAAGCTCGGTTGTCATCATCTCGATGGATGCGCCGATGGATGCGCACGCGAAGAGGTACTCGGCGTGGCGGTCGCGGGAGATGACCTGGGTCGCCGGCACGGGGACGAGACCGAGTTTCTCGCAGACGAAATCCTCGATGAACGGGTCGATGTTGGAGTAGGTACCGACCGCGCCGGAAAGCTTGCCAACCGCGATGCCACGCCGTGCGGCGAGTAGGCGCTGGCGGTCACGGTCGGCCTGCAGCGCCCAGAGGGCCAGTTTGGTGCCGAACGTCGTCGGCTCGGCGTGGATCCCATGGGTGCGGCCGACCATGGGCGTGTCGCGGAACTCCCCGGCTCGCCGAACGAGGCTCTGGATGAGATCGCCACAGGCTTCATTGAGGAGGTCGGCGGCTTTGGTCAGGGTGACACTCCAGGCCGTGTCGACCACATCGGACGAGGTGAGCCCGAAATGGACCCACTGGCCCGCCTGGCCGCCGATGCGGTCCTGGATGACATCGACGAACGCGGCCACGTCGTGGTCGGTGATCTTCTCGCGTTCGGTCACCGCCGCCACGGTGGCAGCGTCGACCACCGGTGCCCGTTGGCGGGCGGCTTCCGCGTCGGACGGAGGGATCACGCCGATCGTGGCCCACGCCTCGACCGCCAGCAGTTCGACCTCCAGCCACGTTGACAAGCGCGATTCGTCGGTGAACAGCGCGGCCATCTCCGGCATGGAGTAACGAGGGATCACCGCTGGGACCACCCTTGTCGATGGGCGGCCAGCTTCTCGGCCAGCCCGGCATCCGTCACCGCCAGGATCTCGACGGCCAGCATGGCGGCATTGGCCGCCCCATCGATCGCGACAGTGGCGACCGGAACCCCTCGGGGCATTTGCACGGTCGCGTAGAGGGCGTCGACACCGTTGAGCGCGCCCCCGGAGACCGGCACGCCGATCACCGGCAGGGTGGTCTGCGCCGCCACCGCCCCTGCCAGGTGGGCGGCCATGCCGGCGCCGCAGATGATGACGCCGTAGCCCTCATCGCGGGCGGCCCGGGCGAACGCCGACACCACCCCGGGCGTTCGGTGGGCCGACATGACGTGCTCCCTGGCGTCGACCCGGAATTCCTCCAGCACGGCGACGGCGGGTGCCATCTTGGCCTGGTCGCTGGTGGACCCCATGATGACGGCAACCTTCATCGGTCGACCCCCCTGAGATCAGCGGTGGTCGCCGTTTCGGCCGCGGCTTCGACCGCCGTTTCGGCCGCGGCTTCGGCGATGTCCCTCCGGTACTGCAGCCCGGGCCAGTCGATGCCCGCGACGGCCGAATAGGCCCGGTCGCGAGCGTCCTTCAGGCTGGCACCGAGCCCGGTCAGGCCGAGCACCCGACCGCCGGCGGTGACCAGCTGTCCGCGGGTGTCACGGCCAACTCCGGCCGAGTAGAGCCTGACATCCGAAAGGGCCGCCACTTCCTCCAGTCCATCGATGGCATCCCCCGTTCGGGGGGCACTCGGGTAGCCGTCGGTGGCGAGCACCACGCACACCGCCGAGCGGTCGGCAAAGGCCGGGGGTGCATCCGGGAGAGAACCCTCTGCCGCGGCCGCCAGCATGGCCGCCACGTCGCCTTCCCAACGGGGCAACACCACCTGAGCCTCAGGATCACCGAAGCGGACGTTGAACTCCAGCACCTTGACACCGTCAGGAGTGAGCATGAGCCCCGCATACAGCACGCCCCGGTAGTCGATGCCCTGACGCTGCAACGCCGCGAGCGTCGGCTCGACGATCTCAGCGATCACGGCTTCGACCAGCCGCCCGCCCGCCCAGGGCACGGGCGAGTACGAGCCCATCCCCCCGGTGTTGGGACCGCTGTCACCGTCACCGACCCGCTTGAAGTCCTGCGCAGCGGCGAGGGGCATGGCCCGCTTGCCGTCACAAACCGCCATGACCGACAGCTCCTCGCCGGTGAGACCCTCCTCGATGACGACCCGGCGACCGGCGTCGCCAAAGGTGTCGCCGCGCAATTTGCCTTTCACGTCATCCAGGGCCTCGGTCAGGTCGTCGGTGACCAGCACACCCTTCCCGGCCGCCAGCCCATCGGTCTTGACCACGTATGAGCCGCCGGTCATCCCCCGGAGGAAGGCAGTCGCGGGCTCGACGTCTTGAAAGGTGGCGTGGGTGGCAGTCGCGACGCCCGCGTCGGTGAGCAGCTGCTTCATCCAGGCCTTCGACCCCTCCAGCCGGGCTCCGGCCGCGCCTGGCCCGAAGACCAGCTTGCCGCGCGCCCGCAACCGGTCGGCCAACCCGTGTACCAGCGGCGCTTCCGGCCCGACGACATGCAGATCGGCTTCCACCTCCTCGGGCGGCTGCGCCGTGCACATGCAGGCCATTTCCGCACCGTCGGGGCGGAGGGCGACCATCCCCGGGTTGCCCGGGGTCACCACCACCGATGCGGTTCGGGCTAGCGCCAGCGCCAGCGCGTGCTCCCGTCCCCCCGAGCCGACGACGCAGACCTTCATGGCTTCATGGTCCGAAGCGAACAAACTGATCGCGCCCGGGGCCGACGCCAACCAGCCGGATCGGGACTCCCGCGACCGACGCGAGGAACTCGACGTAGTCCTTGGCGGCAGCGGGCAATTGATGCAGCTCGGTCACCTCCGAGAGATCGGTTTGCCACCCGGAAAGCTCCTCGTACACCGGGACCGCGTCGTGCAGGACTGACTGGTGGTAGGGCATGTGCTCATAGCGCTGGCCCTCGTGCTCATAGGCGACACAGACCTTCAAGCACTCGAACGAGTCGAGGACATCGAGCTTGGTGATGGCCAGCTCGGACAGCGAGTTCAGCCGGACGGCCTGGCGGATCATGACCGCGTCGAACCAGCCGGTCCGCCGCCGGCGGCCGGTATTGGTCCCGTACTCGCTTCCCCGTTCGACCAGCTCATCCCCGGCCTGATCCTGGATCTCGGTGGGAAACGGCCCCGCACCAACACGAGTGACATACGCCTTGGCGATGCCGATCACCCGGTCGATCTCGCGGGGCCCGATGCCGGCGCCCACGCACGCACCCCCGGCGACGGGGTTCGAGGAGGTGACGAACGGATAGGTCCCGTGGTCCAGGTCGAGAAAGGTCGCCTGCGCTCCCTCCAGCAACACATTCTGCCCTGCCGCCAATGCGTCATGGACCAATCCCACGCAGTCGGTGATCATGGGACCCAGGCGCGGGGCGTAGTCGTCGAGATACCGCGTGGCGATGTTCCCGGCCGAAAGGGGGAGGCGGTTGTAGACCCTGGCGAGGAGCTGGTTCTTGTCCTTGATGGCGACGTCGAGCTTCTGCCGGAAGATCTTGGCATCGAGCAGGTCCTGGACGCGGAGTCCCACCCGTGAGGCCTTGTCGGCGTAGGCCGGTCCGATCCCCCGTTTGGTGGTGCCGAGCTTGTTGCGACCGAGGAACCGCTCCGTGATCGCGTCCAGCTCCTGGTGGTACGGCATGATCAGATGGGCATTGCCCGACAGCCTGATCCGGGAGCAGTCGACGCCTTTGCTCTCGAGCAGATCGATCTCGGCCAGGAGCACCCCGGGGTCGACGACGACGCCGTTGCCGATCACGGGGGTTATGTGCCCGTACAGTACCCCGCTCGGCACGAGCTGCAGCGCGAACGATTCCCCGTCGACGACGATGGTGTGCCCGGCATTGTGGCCGCCCTGGTAGCGGACGACCACGTGCATCTCCTTGGCAAGCAAGTCGGTCAGCTTGC
>JBPYFF010000580.1:0-5482 GCA_051984455.1 Acidimicrobiales bacterium
CGCCGGGGCCCGAGGCCAGCATCCGCAAGGCGATGGCCGACGAGCACGGCCAGCGCGTGATGGCGGCGGCGAAGGATCTGGCCGGTGCCCATGGCATGCTGACCCGCTCTGGTCCCCTGGGCGGAGACGACGGCGGCTGGCACTTCGGGTACCTCTACTCGCGCGCCCTCACCATTGGCGGAGGGACGAGCGAGGTGCAGCGCAACATCATCGCCGAACGGGTGCTCGGGTTGCCGCACGACCTCACGGTTGGATGAACGCACCCGCCCCGTGCAGAACCCCGCGGTGCCAGCGCCGCGGAGTCAGGGCGATGGCGCGGGGGTAGTCCTCGAACATCCAGCGCACGAAGTGGCGGCGACTCCACCCGGTGGAACCGGCCACACGGATGGCCCCGCGGGTGCGGCCGGGGCTTTCCAGCACCCGGGAAAGGGCGGAGGCAAGCCGGTCATCGGCGACCAGCCCTCCGCGCAGGGCCCGGCGGTAATGGGCGGCCACCGCGGCCGGGTCCGACTTCCCGGCGGCCACGATCGCCTCGGCCGCCAGTTCTCCCGTCTCGAGTGCCTGCCCGATGCCTTCCCCCGTCATGGTGTCCGTCGCCCGGGCGGCGTCGCCGACGAAGAGGACCCGTCCCTCGGCCGCGGTGAGGGTGGTATCGCCGATGCGCGCCGGGATGGGCCATGCTCGATGGGGGCCCTCGGGTGCAGCCGCCTCACCGATGACCCGCCGGATGTGAGGTCGGGCCAGCACGTCGTCCCACTGTTGCTTCATCTCCCGCGTCGGCCGGCCCTCCGCCCGGCGGATGCCGAAGCCCACGTTGGCCCGGCCCGCTCCCAGGGGAAACGACCAGGCGTAGCCGGGCAGCAGGTCGGCTTCGAACCACACCCAGAGGTGGTCGCCTGCGGCCGGCTGCACGCCCTGGAAGTACTGGCGAAAGGCGTGCCACTCGCCCAGGTACCCCGCCTCTTCCCAGGCGCCGAACGCCTTGCGCAGCGTCGACCACATGCCGTCCGCGGCCACGACGTAGCGGGCGAGGACCGCCCCGACGCCCTCGACGTCAAGTTCCACTGCCGGCCCGCCTCTGACCAGGCGAGCGCCGGTGACGGCGTGACCGTCATGAACTTTCGCCCCGGCCATGCGGGCCGCGTCCAGCAGGGCGGCGTCGAGGTCGCGGCGGCGGGCGATGGTTGCGAACACTCCACCAGCGGCGGGCAGCGGGAACCTGATGGCCCGTCCGGAGGGAGAACGGATCCAGACGTCGCCTACCGGGTGCCACGACTCCACGGCATCCGGCCGGAGACCGAGACGGTCCAGCCGCCGCAGTGCACCCGTGGTGAGGCCGTCGCCGCAGCACTTGTCGCGCGGGAACACCGCCTTGTCGAAGACGGCGACGTCACATCCCGCCCTCGCCAGGCATATGGCTGCCGCCGCCCCCGCCGGCCCGCCCCCAACGACGATGACGTCCGCGGCCGGCATCAACGGCCGAGGAGGTGCCGCAGGGCCGGCTCCAGGTCCGGCTGGGCGAAGCGGTAGCCGTGCTCAAGCAGCTGCTTCGGGAGCACTCGCTGTCCACCGAGCAGCATTTCGTCGGCCATCTCCCCGCCGAGCAACGTCGCCAGCCCGATGCGGGGAACGGCGAGGATGGCCGGCCGGCCCAGCACCGCGCCCAGCGTCCTGGTGAAGTCGGCGTTGGTCACGGGGTTGGGCGAAGTGACGTTGACCGGACCGGCGAGGTCACCGGCGGCGAGCGCGAAGAGGATGGCGCCGACCTCGTCGTCGAGGGAGACCCAGCTGAGATACTGCCGGCCCGACCCCAGCCGGCCACCGAGGCCGGCCCGGAACAGCGGAAGCTGCTTCTGGAGCGCTCCGCCGGCAGGCGACAGCACGACCCCGCTCCGCATCCGCACCACCCGGATGCCGGCATCGGCCGCGGCACTCGTCGCCCCTTCCCACTGCTGGGCGACTTCGGCCAGGAAACCCGTTCCCGGCCCGCTGTGCTCATCCAGTTCTTCGGAGCCCCGGTCGCCGTAGAAGCCGATGGCGGAACCAGCGACCAGCACCCCGGGCCTCGGGTCGACCTCGGCCAGCCGCCGGCACAGCAGCTCGGTGCCCCTCACCCGGCTGTCAAGAATTCGATGCTTCTGCTGTGCGTTCCAGCGCTTCGCGCCGAGGGCTTCACCCGCAAGATGCACAGCCGCGTCCATGCCTGCCAGGTCGCGCCCGTCGAGCATGCCTGACTCCGGATCCCAGCGGATCTCCCCGACGTCGGGGGACCCCCTCACCACGCGAACCGGTTGATGGCCGGCCGCGGTCAGCGCCGCGATCAGCGCCGAGCCGATCAGGCCGTGGCTGCCCGTCACGATCACTCTCATCTGGTCGATCCCTGGTCATGATCCAGTGCTCGCCGGATCAGGCGGGCGAAGCCGCCGGGGTGGCTGAGATGGGCGCCGTGCGATGACCCCTGGATGCACCGGAGCTCGCCGCGGGGGAGGGCCGCGGCCAGGCTCTGCGTGCCCTCCTGGTGGTGCGGTCGTGACCGGCTGCCATAGCCGCACACGACCGGGACAGTAATGCTGCCGGCATCGAACACAGGTCCGGTGGAGCGCAGCGCCCGCAGCTCGGCGACCAGCGCAGCCCCTTCCGCTCGCCGGCTTTCCCTGGTGGCAGCCGGTAGTCGCTCCCAGCTGTCGTCTCCGATCATGCGCCGCATGAACATCTCCGCCGCCCCGGCGGGATCCTGCTGTCCGAGCGCGAGCACGGCCGGCGAGCCGGCCGAACGTTCAGACGACAACGGTAGCCATGGCTGCGGCGGCTCAAAGACCATGGCAGCCGACAAGAGCTCGGGGTGGCCTTGGGCGGCGCTCAAAACAACATCGCCGCCGAGGCTGTGTCCTACGCCCACGACCCTTCGTCCCGCGATGACCTCCAAGAGGTCATCCACCTGGCGATCGAACGAAACGGTCGGGGGGACCTCGACCGACCTGGCATATCCGCGCCGGTCGTAGGTGATGACGGTGGCTTCGGGCAAACGGGCCGCGACGCGACGAAAGCTGTTGGCGCGGTCCATAGAGCCGTGAACCAACACGATGACGGCACGGTGGGCAGGACCGTCCTCCAGGGGCGGGCGCTCGATGACATGCAACGCCATCCCTATTCGGCCGGCGCGCCGTAGGGTTGGCCGGCTTCGTCGTAGCAGTCGGCGTGGTAGTGCTCGACCCGGATCCAGGTGCCGCTGTCGTAGACGTTGGCGATCACCTGTCGCAGCTGAGCGCGAGCGACGAACTTCACGGGTCCGTGGCAGCGGGCACACGACGCAGTGTTGCCCGGTTCGACCTGTCGAAGCACGGCTCGGCTGTTCATCGCTCTCGGTCTCGTCCTGCTGCCGCGGGGCAGCGTTTGTCGATGTTAGGAGGAGGCGCGAGCCTGGGTCGCCTCGAGGGTCCGTCCGAGCCGGACCGACTCGCCTATCAGCGCCCGGAGCGCATCCTCCTCAACACCTGCCGACACCATGGCCTGAACCTGGTTCTCCACGATTTCGGCCAGACGGTCAACCGGAAGCGTTTCGTCAATGCCGTCCACCGCGTCGCGGCCCGTGAGGCGGTGGGCGGTGTCAGCAGCAACGGCGGTCGACACCATGGAGCAGACAATGGCGACGGCGGTAATCAGCCCGACCGTGATGGCGGCGCCATTGTGCCACCCGATTGATGTCACGATCATTCCCGCGATGCCGGCCACGCAGATGATGAGGGTCACCCCACGTACGGCGCGAAGGCTGATCATCGCCTGATCAACGGCTTGTACTTGATGCGATGGGGCAGTTCGGCCTCCGCGCCCAGACGTTTCTTGCGATCCGTCTCGTAATCGCTGAAGTTGCCCTCGAACCATCGGACCTGAGAGTCGCCCTCGAAGGCCAGCACATGGGTGGCGATGCGATCCAGGAACCAGCGGTCGTGGCTGATCACCACCACGCACCCGGGGAACACGAGCAGAGCATCCTCGAGCGCCCGGAGCGTGTCCACGTCCAGGTCGTTGGTCGGCTCGTCGAGAAGGAGAAGGTTGCCGCCGCCCCGCAGCAGCTTCGCCAGTTGCAGGCGATTCCGCTCGCCGCCGGAAAGACCCCCGACGTTCTTCTGCTGATCCGATCCCTTGAACCCGAAGCTGGCCGTGTAGGCGCGGCCATGCAGCTCGCGCCCACCGACGATCAGCCGATCAGCACCGTCGGTGATCTCCTGGAACACGGTCTTTGCGGCGTCGAGACCCTCGCGACTCTGATCGACGTAGGCCGGCTTTACCGTCGGTCCGACGCGCAACGAGCCTGTGTCGGGTGCCTCCTCACTGACGATCATCCGGAACAGCGTCGTCTTTCCTGCTCCATTGGGACCGATCACGCCCACGATGCCGCCCGGGGGCAGTGAGAAGGACAGTTCGTCGATGAGGAGCCGGTCGCCGTAGCCTTTCACCAGCCCCTCGACTTCGACCACGAGGTCGCCGAGCCGCGGACCGGCCGGGATGGTGATCTCCAGCTTCTCGGGCCTGGCCATGACCGCCTCGGCCTCGGCGACCAGAGCGTCATACGCATTGACGCGGGCCCTGCCCTTGGCCTGGCGGGCCCGCGGCGACATGTGGATCCACTCCAGCTCCCGCTCGAGCGTCCGGCGCCGAGCAACATCGGCCTTCTCTTCGCTGGCCAGCCGGGCCTGTTTCTGCTCCAGCCAGGACGAATAGTTGCCCTGCCAGGGAATCCCAGATCCCCGGTCGAGCTCGAGTATCCAGCCGGCGACGTTGTCCAGGAAATAGCGGTCGTGGGTCACCGCCACCACCGTGCCGGCGTAATCCTGCAGTGTCCTCTCGAGCCATGCGACCGACTCGGCATCGAGGTGATTGGTGGGCTCGTCAAGCAACAGAAGGTCGGGCCGGGCAAGGAGCAGCCGGCAAAGCGCAACCCGCCGGCGCTCGCCGCCAGACAGGGTGCCCACGTCGCTATCGCCCGGCGGGAGCCGGAGCGCGTCCATAGCAATCTCGAGCGTCCGGTCGAGATCCCACGCGGACGCTGCGTCGATCTTGTCCTGCAACTCGGCCTGGTCGGCCAGCAGCCGGTCGAAATCGGCGTCGGGCTCACCCATGGCCGCGCAGACCTGGTTGAACCGATCGAGCAGCGCTTTCGTCTCCGCGACGCCGTCTGCCACGTTGCCGGCCACGTCCTTGGAGGAATCGAGCTCCGGCTCCTGGGCCAGCAAGGCGACGGTGAAGCCGGGGGTCAGTCGTGCTTCGCCCGTGAAGCCGTCGTCGAGGCCGGCCATGATTCGCAGGAGGGAGGACTTCCCTGACCCGTTGGCACCTATGACGCCGATCTTGGCGCCGGGAAAAAACGACAGGTTGATTCCCCGTAGCACCTCCCGGTCGGGGGGATAGAAGCGCCGCAGACCCCGCATGGTGAAGATGTACTGCGCCGTCATGGCAAGAACGGTAGTGGTCTCTGCCCGCC
>JBPYFF010000581.1:0-17519 GCA_051984455.1 Acidimicrobiales bacterium
GAGGTTGGTCGTCAGGTTCGGTGTGCTGCGAGTAACGCTACCTCGCCGAAGCAGAGCTCACACCGACCTGCGGTAGGCGCCTTTGTAAGAGAAAGGCCGCGCCAACCTCCGAGTCTTTGCGACTGACGGGTTGAAGGGTCCGGATCCCTCGGGATGGGTGCACGAACGGGCCCGCGTCCTGGTGGACGTGACGAAAGTCGCAGACGGAGTGTGGCCGAAGCGACAGACCGCAGACCGAAGACGGTAAACACTAAGACGAAATAGAGGCATACGGACTAGCGGCATGGACAGGAACGGCCGCGGGGGTGGAGCGCTGACAAGGAGCTCGCCAAACGGAGGGGAGAGGCCGTCTGCGACACGAAAGCGTCGTGTTGGGCCGCGAGGAGGGACGGGGGATGGCGACGGTGCATAACTCGACAGTTCGTTGTTCACCGGTCCGTCTCGGCCGTGGGTCGACCGCTATCGCAGGGAGGCGGTCGGCCGTGGCCGTGGTCGCGGTGACGGGGGTGCTGTTGCTGGCAGCAACAGCCTGCGGCGGTGGGACGACCACGGCGCGACTATTGAAGACGCCGGCTTCACGCGGACCAGCCTCTGACGCACGGTCATCAAACACATCGGTGACCCGTGATCCAGAAGTTGTCCTCCACGCACTTGACGCGGTCGGGCTAGCGCTTTGCCATAGCGACTACAGCGACCTTGCTGAGTACAACATCTACCGGCTGTTCGGCGCCGTTTCGACGAAGCGGTACTTCCCGCACCGTGCGGCCGTGCCTATTCATTCGGTCAATGCGGAAGCGGTGAGCTGCATCACACCCAACCAACCAGATACCGGAGCGATTGAGATCGATGTGTATCCAACGCCTGCGGCTGCTTCTGGAGCTCTGCGGCGGGTTGGTCAGGTCTGGCTGACCGGCTGGCTGTACGGGAACATTGCTGTCCTCGTTGACAAGACCGTGCCCCTTCTGCAATCGCAACAGGTAGGCGATGTCCTCGATCATCTGCCGGGCGCGATCCCTGTTCGACTGTAGCAAGAGCAACAAGCGCTGCCGTCATGCCCGGCAGAGGAGGCTACTCGCCCCGTCGTCGAACCCGTCGCCGCCGGGATCTTTCAGTCAAAGCAGTGACGGGACCGCGCTCAGACCTGCCAGTTTGTCCGGGTTCATCATCACCCGGATGACAGTGATGCGTTCGGCCCTGTGGTCAGCTTGCAGGACGACGGGACCCTCGTGGTGGTAGATAACGATCGACGGGCGGTTGTTGACGACCATCGCCGACACTGGGGCATGACTGAAACGCGAGGCCAGGTTGATGGCGAGCCTGGCCACGCGTTCCACCCCTTGCACCGGGCGCCGGGCGGCGTGTCGGTGAGGTCCGCCATCGCTTATCAACACCACGTCGGCGTCCAGCAGTGCCATCAGTCGGGTCATGTCCCCGCTCGCCGTCGCCGTCACCAGCCCTTCGAGGAGGTGGTGATCAGCCGCCGTGACCGGTGGCGGGACTTTGCCGTGGATCTTGCGCCGCGCCCGGCTAGCGATCTGGCGACAAGCTTCCGGAGTCTTTCCCACCGCTTCGGCGACGTCGGCGAAGGACAGGCCGAAGACGTCGGCGAGCAGGAACACCGCCCGTTCGGTTGGGCTGAGTGCGTCGAGCACGATGAGGAAGGCGAGGCTCAGCGACTCCGCCATCTCGGCGTGTTCTTCCGGTCCTTCCCTGGTCGCCACCGGCTCGGGTAGCCACGGTCCTACGTAGGCTTCACGCCGACGGCGGAGCGTGCGCAGGCGATCGAGGGAGAGCCGGGTCGTCACGGTGGTCAGCCAGGCGGCCGGATTGGCGATCGTTGCGTGGTCAGCAGTAGACCACCGCAGCCAGGCTTCCTGGGCGACGTCCTCGGCATCGGTGAGGGAACCAAGCATGCGGTAGGCCAGGCCCAGCAGTGCTGGCCGTTCCTCGGCAAAGATGTCGGTGGACGGAATGGACGGTTCCGCTGAGCTCATCCGATCCTCAGGCCGCGCTCAAAGAGCGTTGGACATTCGCCACCGCGGCGATCGCGGCCGCTTCGGCGCTGACCAGGCTAGCGTCGGCGAGCAGGCCGACGGGGCCAACCCAGTCGCCGGCGACGAACACGCCTCGCATCCCCGGAACCTGCACGGGTGGGCGGCCTTTGAGGCCCAGGCCAGGTTGCGGGAGGCGGTGGGCGACAACCATGCGGTGCAGGAAGCGCTGAGTCACGATGTCGGCCTCGTCGATGCCAGCGCGCTTGGCCAGGGTCTCGAGCTGCGGGCGGTCCAGATCGGAGCTGCGAGCGCCGTACCGCATGACATGGACGACGGCGCTACCGGTCGGCGCCAACTGGGCGGGAGGACAATGGGTCGACAAGTACAACGGTTCATCCAACCCGAACGCGACCCGATGCTTGGGCGGCCGGCGGACCCCGAGATCGAGACAGGCGGCAGTAGCGTCGACGCCGGCATCCCAGCCCGGGTCGAGCGGGAGCAGACGGCGAGTTGCCTCCGGGTCGCCCACGGCGAGGATCACCGATGGGGCGCGGAGCTCCCCGTCGTTGGTGTGCACGACCCAGTCATGTCCGTGCGCATCCAGACCCTGTACCGCACGACCGAAGACCATTGAGGCCCCGTTGTCGGTCGCCCGCCGAACCAAGCCATCGACGAGCGTTTGCCACCCTCCGTCGAGGTAACACACACCGCCGCGGAGAGCGAGCTGGTTCTGGCGGGCGGCGGCGTCGGCCGACAAGAGTTCGAGGTTCGCGGCGTACGTCGCGACGCGAGTGATAGCGGTGGCCAACTGCAAGGCGTCGGCCCGCATGTCGAGCGACGCGAGCCACGCAGCTGCGCTGATACCCGCAAGGCGGTCTGACCGAGTTGCCGCGACGGATGCGAAGAACCGGGCGACCTGTGCCTTGGCGCGCCCGTTGAGCAGACGGGTGGTGAGGAGACCCGAGGCGGTGAAGGGCAAGGGCCAAAGCTTGCCGTCGCGGCAGGCCGTCGCCGCCTCCAGCGCTGGCCGGCCGCCCGTTGGGGTCAGGCCGAGCCGGCGAAGGACCGAGGCCCCGGGGCCGGCCTTGTAGAGAGCGTGCGGGCCCTGGTTGAACCGGAAACCCTGCCGGTCATCGGTTCGAGCCCGGCCTCCCGGTGAGCGACCGTCGATGACCACGACCCGGCACCCGCTAGTTGCTGCACTTGTTGCCGCTGTCAGCCCGGCCAGACCGGCGCCGACCACGACCACATCAACTGGTTCATTGGTGTTCATTTCTCACGTCCTCACGTGGTTGCAGTCATCTCGACGCCGATCGGCCGCTGATTGTGACAAAGCGGGCTCTCGGCCGACTCGCTTCGCTCCCACTTACGCTGGAGGTCCCGGAGTAGGATGGGTCTTCGAATGGGCTCCAGCGGACGGGCGCATGAGACACAGGAGCTCAGCGTATGGGCGACGTTTACGTCTTCGCCCTGACGGCAGCGGCAAATCCGACGCTGCTGGCGGCGACCACACTTCTGCTCACGCTCCCTAGACCCAAACGGTTGCTGCTCGGTTACTGGCTGGGAGCCATCATCACGATTGTCACCTGGGGGCTTGTGCTCGTGTTTGCCGTCTCCGGATCGACGGCCAGCACAACGAAGCACACCGTGAGCCCGATCATCGAGATCACTCTCGGAGCGTTCATCCTGGTCATCGTCTTTGTCGTGGCCACTGGTCGGGACCGTCGCCGCCGAGCCTGGAGTGAACGTCGGCGGGAAAAGGGGAGGGACAAACCGCCCCCCCGCTGGAGGCGGACACTGAGCAAGGGGTCGGCCCGAGATACCTTCGTCATCGGGATTCTGTTGAGCTTTCCCGGTGCGTCCTTCGTCGCCGGAATGTCTCAACTGAGCAAGCAGAAGATCGGCACGACGGCAACGGTGCTCGCCGTTGTCGCCTTCGCTCTGATCGAGCTCATAATCCTCGAGGTGCCGTTGGTCGGGTACACGGTGAGTCCCAAGGGGACCGAGGCAGCGGTGGAGCGGTTCAGCGAATGGCTCAAGCGTCGGGGAGGCCGAGCCCTGATGATCGGCGCATCCGTGATCGGCGTAGCCCTGATCGTCCAGGGTGTCGCCAACTTAAACTGACCCACCTGGCTCCACCCCGGGTGGGGTAGACATTCCACCCCAGGTGGGGTAGCCTTGGAGTCATGAAGGAGACCTATCGCCGGTCGGTCGTAAACGGGCTCCGGTCGGCTCGCGGCCATCTCGACGCCGTGCTGCGGATGGTGGACGAGGGTGCCTATTGCCCCGACATCATGAAGCAGCTCTCCGCCGTGGAAGGCCAGCTGGAGCGAGCGAACCGGTTGGTGCTGCGCAACCATCTTGAGACGTGCGTGGCCGCCGCCATGGCCGCGGGGCGAACCGAGGAGATCGTCGATGAGCTGATGCAGGCGTTGCGGTTTGACCGTATCACCACCGGTCCCGACCGGAGGCCGACCGCGAGCCGCAGCTGAGCTGATGAGCCACACCGAGATCGCGACGCGGGTCGAGGACCCGTCACCGGCCGACCTGACGGAGATCAGCTTGGCTGTGTCGGGCATGACGTGTGCGTCGTGCGCGGCCAGGGTCGAGAAGGTCCTGAACGGCCAGGACGGGGTGGGATCCGCGGCGGTGAACTTCGCCACCGACATCGCCACCGTCGGCTTCGACCCGGCTCGCACCGGCGTGACCGCCCTCAGCGAGGCGGTCAACCGCATTGGCTACCACGTGGAGCTGGTCGCTCCGAGCGCGTCCAAAGGAGAAGAAGACGGCGAGGAGCGAGCCTGGCTTCTCCGGTTGGCGATTGCCTGGCCTCTGGGCGTCGCAGTGTTCGTTCTGATGCTGCTCTACATGGACCAGAGCTGGGCCCGGTGGACCGCCGCCGCGCTCACCGTGCCGATCGAGTTCTGGGCCGGCTGGCCGGTCCTGCGGACCGCTGGCCTCCGGGCTCGCCGGGCCGAGGCCAATATGGACACCCTGATCGCCCTCGGCACCCTGGCCGCCTTCGGCTTTTCGCTCTGGCGGTTATTTGCTGGTGGCGACCTGTACTTCGACACGGCGGCGTTGATCATCGCCTTTGTGCTGCTTGGCCGGTACCTGGAGGCCCGAGCCCGGGCCAAGGCGTCCTCAGCCATTCGAGCCTTACTGGAGCTGGGCGCCAAGGAAGCCAACCTGGTCGTCGACGGCGCCGAGCACCAGGTCCCGATCGAGCTGGTGAAAGTGGGCGACCTGGTTCGAGTTCGGCCAGGAGAAAAAATCCCGGTCGACGGTGAGGTCGTCGACGGCCAATCGGCGGTGGACGAATCCGTGCTGACCGGCGAGTCCCTTCCTGTCGACAAAGGTCGGGGCGACAAGGTGGCGGGCGCGACCATCAACCGCCAGGGCGTGCTCGTGGTGAGCGCCACCGCGGTGGGCTCCGAGACCGCCCTGGCCCAGATCGTCGGGCTCGTCCAGGGCGCCCAAGCAAGCAAGGCACCGGTGCAACGCCTGGCCGATCGGATCGCCGGCATCTTCGTGCCCGGGGTGATCGCGGTTGCGCTTCTCACCCTGCTCGGTTGGGGGTTGATCGCTTCGGATCCGGCCGGCGGGCTGGTCGCCGCGGTGGCGGTGGTGATCATCGCCTGCCCGTGCGCCCTCGGCCTGGCCACCCCGACCGCCGTCATGGTCGGGACCGGTCGAGGCGCCCGCCTGGGTGTGCTCATCAAGGGGGGCGAGGTGCTCGAGCGTTCCAAGCACATCGACACCGTCGTCTTTGACAAGACCGGGACCCTCACCAACGGGGAAATGAGTGTCACCGATATCCACCCGGCCGACGGTGTCCAGCCCGATGCACTGCTCGCGCTGGCGGCGGCGGTTGAGAGCGGCTCGGAACACCCCGTCGGTCACGCCGTGGTGAACGCCGCCCAACGACGCCGTCTCGGAATACTTCCCGTCGAGAACTTCGAAGCCGTTGCCGGCCACGGAGTGCGGGCCGAGATCGAAGGCCGGCCCGTTTGGGTGGGAAGCCGCAAACTGCTGGCCCAGGCCGGCTGCCAGTTGCCTGAGGGCCTGGAGGCCATTGCCGCCGGGATCGAGGACCAGGGGCGGACGGCATTCTTTGTCTCCTGCGACGGCGTCGCCCAGGGCGTGCTGGCCGTCGCCGACACGCTCAAAGACGGCGCCCGAGACCTCATGGCCGACCTGCACGGTATGGACGTCGAGGTCGCCATGATCACGGGCGACAACGCCCGCACCGCCCACGCCATCGCGGCGGAGGTCGGCATCGACCGGGTCCTGGCCGAGGTCCTCCCGGCTGACAAGGCAGCCGAGGTCCGGCAACTTCAGGACCAGGGCCACGTCGTTGCCATGGTCGGCGACGGCATCAACGACGCCCCCGCTCTCGCCCAGGCCGACCTGGGCGTGGCCATGGGCGCAGGCACCGACGTGGCAATCGAGTCGTCCGACATCACTCTGCTGTCGAACCACCTTGTCGGAGTCGCCACCGCCATTCGCCTGGCTCGCCAGACTTTTCGCACCATTCTGCAAAACCTCGGCTGGGCATTCATTTACAACATGGCCGCCATTCCCCTCGCTGCCTTTGGCATCCTCAACCCCATCATCGCCAGCGCCACCATGGCCTTCTCCAGTGTCTCGGTGGTTACGAACAGCCTCCGCCTTTACCGGTTCCGCCGCTAACACGCCCGGCCCGAGCGCCGTAGCTCCGCAAAGGACTGTCCCTCCTGCGACCAAGATTGATGTCGTGCTTGACCCCATCCTCTTAGGGCGCTCCGTGGTGGTCCGGCCCGGCCAGCCAGCGCCGGCGGCGTGGGCTGATTGCGAACGGCTGCGGGTCGAGAAGATCGACGTGGCCACGGCCGATCTCGTCGGCGCGGCGTGGCGGCATCGGACGTCTTTGGTCATCGAGCTGACACCGGGTCTCGGGCTCGACCGCCAGTCCGAACCGCCGGCAGAATCCATTACCGGTCTCCAGCCGTGGGAGTGGGAGTTCGATCTCGACCTGGTCGGCGAGAGGCTGCACCACGCCGTGTGGGCCAACTCCGTTGACCTTCGAGACGGCGTGCCTTCGTATTACTGGGCGGATCAAGCGGAGGCACTCGGCGCGACGATTGACCCCTCTGGTGAGGCCGACATCGTCCTGCCCGACGGGCGAGGGGCGATCTGCGACGGCGGGCCGCTCGACGCCTCCCTCGCGGGCCGGGTGGGGGTGGCAACGGTGCACCGCATCGGGCTGGAGCACCGGTCGCTCGCCCCGCTGGGTAATCCCGCGCCGAATGCAGTACCGCTGGCGCCGGATCAGCTCGCCGCGGTCGGAGAACCCCGGGCGGCGGCCCGCGTGATCGCCCCGGCCGGGTCAGGCAAGACCCGCGTGCTGACCGAACGGGCTCGTCTCCTGCACGCGGGATGGGGTATGCCACCCGAAGCGATGGCGCTGGTGGCCTACAACGTTCGGGCCGCAAACGAGATGCGGTCCCGGTTGCACGAACTGCCCTCCCTTCGGATCCGGACCCTCAACGCGCTCTCCCTCAGGTTGTGCGGCCGGCGGACGACGGTGGAGGAGCCAGAGGTCCGGCACATGCTGGGTGAACTGGTCGAGCTTCCCCGCCGCGCTGAGACCGATCCCGCCGCCCCGTGGATCGAAGCGTTGAGCCGGGTGAGGCTCGGCCTCGCCGACCCGGACGACGTTGAGGATGAGGTCGGCGATGTCTCCGGGCTCGACACCGTGGCACGGCAGTATCGGGAAAGGCTGCGAGAGCGCGAGGCGGCGGACTTCGACGAACAGGTGACCGGAGCCATCGAGCGCCTGCTGGCTGATCCGGCGTTCCGCCGACGCAGCCAGCGTTTCGCCCGGGTGCTACTTGTTGACGAGTTCCAGGACCTCACCCCTGCTCACATGCTGCTCATCCGCCTGCTTTCAGGTCCAGCGGGTGCCGTGTTCGGCGTTGGCGATGACGACCAGACCATCTACGGGTATGCGGGTGCGACGCCAAGGTGGCTGGTCAACTTTGATCGCTGGTTTCCCGGCTCAGCCGATCATCCTCTGGAGGTCAACTACCGCTGCCCGGCGCCGGTGGTTGAGGCGGTAAGCAACCTTCTCATGCGCAACTCGCTCCGGGTGGCGAAGACCATCCGGCCGTGGAAGGCGGATGGGACGGGAGTTCTCGCCGTGCACACTGGCGGTGACCGGCCGGCCGCGACCGCGGTTGGGAGAGTGGCCGAGCTCTTGCGTGCCGGCGCCGACCCAGCGGATATCGCGGTCCTCTCGAGAGTCAACGCGTCCCTGGTCCCGGTGCAGGTCCTCCTTCGACATTCGAGGGTGCCCGTCAACCGGACGGTGGACGGCCGCTTCCTGCAGCGAAGCGGGATCCGGGCAGCGCTCGCCTGGTTGTCGATCGCGGTGACGGCGGCGGGAACGGTTCCCGGGTCCTCGATGCGAGAGGCGGCGCGCCGGCCCAAGCGAGGTATGAGCCAATCACTGCTGGATCTCGTCGCCAGGCGCCGGTCCGTTGAAGGGCTCTCGAACCTCGCCGACTGGCTCGACGGAAAGGGCAGCGGGCGGGAAGCTGGCAAGGTGCTCGACTTCGCTGCTGACGTCGCCAGTGTCCGGCGGGCGGCGGCGCGGTCCGGCGCGACCACCGGGTCGATCCTGGCCGTTGTCCGGTCCCGGATCGGCGATGGCGGCCTCGACGCCAGCGCCGACGCCCTCGACCGGTGGAGCCACGGGGCGATCGCGGCGCATGCCGACGACCTGAGTGCGTTGACCGAGCTGGCCGACCTCGAGCCGGACCCGGCGCGTTTTGGCGGATGGCTGGCAGAACATCTCCGGGTGCCGGGCGACGACAATGGTGTCACTCTGTCGTCGATTCACGCCGTCAAGGGACGCGAGTGGCCGCACGTCGTGATCCAACACGCCACCTCGGGCTTGCTGCCCCACCGGCTGGCGTGGGATGTGGAGGAGGAGAGAAGAATCTTCCACGTGGGCCTGACTCGCGGCATGGAGAGCGTGACGGTGGTGACAGGTGAGCCGGTGTCGCCATTTGTGGCCGAGATGGCGGGCACGGCGGCGCCGGAGGAGGAAGCGCGGCCGAGGAAGCGGGAGCCGCCCGCGGGACGAGGCTCGGGCGCCCGGGTGGCCGGGGGATCCTCAGGCGCGCCCCGTCCGGCACCCGCCGCGGAGGCAGTCCGAGCAACGATCGGACTCCGCTTCGTGCGCCAGGGGCATGAGTACGAGGTCATCGAAATCGGCGATGACGGGGTGAAGGCTGTCGTCTCCGGTGGCCGTGCCCTGACCACGGTGAAGTTCGGGTCGAGCGTCAACCGCGCCGGCGCAACGATCGTCCTGGCGCACCCGGCCTGTCTTCAGGCCGCCGAGCGATTGAGGAAGTGGCGCAGCGAGCGAGCACGGTCATCAGGAAAGCCCGCCTACACGGTGTTCGACGACAAGACACTGAAAGCTCTCGCGGCTGCGCTCCCGACGACCGAATCCGGTCTCGCGGCCATACCGGGCGTCGGGCCAGTGAAGCTGGAGGCCTATGGGCCCGACCTGATGGTCATGTTTGAGGAGCTGAGGCGCAGATGAGTGTTCAGGCCTTCTGGAGGTGGCGATGACACTGGTCACCGATCTCGAACTGCCAGATTTCGACCTGGGCGACCCCGATATGGTCGGTGACGCATACCATCACCGGCTGGCGGCCTTGCGCCGGCAGGGGTGGCTGGCTCGCTCGCCGATTGCCATCGTTGTCCTGGAGCGAGCCGCAGGTGAGTTCTTTCTCCGCGCACGCGCCACGGCGTTTCCCGGCCGGCAGATGGCCGAGCTGTTCGGCATCACCTCTGGGCCGTTGTTCGATCACATCGATGCCAACATCCTCAATCTCTCCGGGCCGACCCATCACCGGCTGCGCAGTATCGTCGCCGGGGCGTTCAGCCCGGTTGCCGCCAACCAATGGCGCCCCGTCATGGGCGAGATCCTGCAGCAGCTGTGGGTCGGCGTGGAACCCGAGGGCCGACACGAGGCCGTGGCCGGCTTGGCCAAGCCCTATCCCGCGCTGACGATCGCCAACATCCTCGGGGCGCCGCCGGCGGACGGGCCGCGCCTTCACCATTGGTCGACGTGGGTGCAGCGCCAGTTCGACATCCGCGCCTTGAGCACCGAGCGGCCTTGCGTCGAGGCTGCGGTCGTGGAGGTTTATGACTATGTGGAAGCGCTGCTGGCCGGGCCGCCGGACCGGTCGACGTTGCTGGGCGGGCTGGTCGCGGCGGAGGCCGATGGGGAGCGACTCTCCCACCTCGAGTGCGTCAATCTCGCCGTCAACGTCCTGGCTGGCGCGATCGACACTACCCAGAGTCAGCTCTCCCACGCTCTGCACCTGTTCGCTGAGCACCCCGACCAGTGGGACCTGCTCGGCACCACCCCGGAGCTTGTTCCGGCCGCGGTGACAGAGGTGTTGCGGATCGAACCAGTCACCCCCTTCACGGCACGACTCTGTCGGGAGGATCTCCAGTATCGAGGCGTCACTTTCCCGGCCGGCACGCTCGTGGCGATTTGCGCCGAACGCGGCAACCGTGAGGGCAAGGACGGGGAACGGTTCGACATCACCGCTCGCCGGGACAGCCGGCTGTTGACTTTCGGGGCTGGCTCTCATTACTGCCTTGGCGCCAATCTCGCCCGAGCCGAGCTTGAGGAGGCGCTGCGATTTCTGGCTCCGAGGATGCCCGGTCTGCAGCTGGACGGCCCCGTCAGCTTCGGTGGCATCGAGGGCATCTACGGAATTGAGGCGCTCCCACTCCGGTGGTCAGCATCTGCTGCCTGAACCGAGCAGCCAGGTCAGGACTGTCAGGACTGCCGGGGGCCGGGCGCCGGTCAGTCCTCCGCCTGCGAGCCGTATCCCGCAGTGCGCAGCATCCTCCGCAGATCGACAACCGTTTGCGTGTCGATGTCCTTGTGCAGGGGGCGCTCAAAGACCTCGGACGCGCTCCCGACCGTGACGAGATACTTGCCGTCGTGGCGCTCCTCGACCGTGCCGACTGCCCCCAAGAGCGACAGAACGGCCGGCCATTCGATGTTGTGGCTGATCGGGTGGCGAAGCAGCTGGGAAAGGGTGTCGCGGTGAGAGCCACTGAGATGGGCAGGCTCGGGAGTGGAGGGCATCGGAACTCCTCTGGCAAATCAGCTAGCGGATACCTGCGTTCCCGGAGGTGGCGGGCAGTTCACGGCCCGTCACGCCTGAGGTACTCCAACGTGGAGCCGTCGACAGCCGTCGGTTGTTCTACGTCCATGTTCTCAGCCTCGGCCTCTACCCGATCGATTTCGATCAGATACCGGTCATCGGCCAGCACCTGCAGGACCCTTGCCGCGACGGGGTCGTCGAACCCTTCCGTCCAGTGACGGACCCGGTCGCCAGCCCTGAGAGTCCTGCCGTCCTTGTCAGGCACGTTTGCCTCCTTGAACTTCGCAGCAGACTTTAGGCACTGGGCGCAGGACCAGTGGTGGTTGGACATAGCGGGTGCTCCGGCAACGGGGGCGTATAGCGTTGGACGCCGTGCAGCCGCCTCATCCCGAAAACTCCGTGAGCGGATTCACCTTGGCTTACGAGGGGTTCGACCCCACTCAAGAGGGGGTCCGAGAGGTGCTGACCTCGACCGGAAACGGTTACCTCTGCACACGGGGCGCGGCCGAGTGGGAGAACGCCGACGGCGTGCATTACCCGGGAACCTACAGTCACGGGGTCTATAACCGCGAGACGACGATCCTCGGGGGGCGGCCGGTCCTCAACGAGGATCTGGTGAATCTGCCGAACTGGCTCGTGCTCCAGGTTCGGGCCGAAGATGACGATGCCTTCCGTCTTGCCGATGCGGAGGTACTTTCGTACCACCACGCGCTCGACGTCGCCATCGGCGTCGTGGTGCGCGAGGTTCGTTACCGTGATCGGGGGGGCCGCGAGACGACGCTGCGAAGCCGCCGGTTTGTGAGCCTGGCGGATGCGCATCATGGCGGCATCGAGTGGACGCTCACGCCCGAGAACTGGTCAGGCACACTGCAAATCGTTTCTGCGATCGACGGACGGGTCATGAACAGCGGAGTGGCTCGCTATGGGGAGCTGGAAGGTCGGCACCTCAATCCCGTCGGGCCGAGGACGTTCGGTCCCGAGGTCATCGGGTTGAAAGTCGAGACCCGACAGTCGAACCTCTACATCAGCCAGGCGGCGCGCACACGCGTCTTCGATGGAGACCGACCGCTCGACGTGCAGCGCCGGCTCTACCAGATGGAGGATTACATTCAGCAGGTGCTCGTCTTCGACGTGCGCCAGGGTTCATCGGTGCGGATCGAGAAGACTGTGTCGTTTTACACGTCGCGCGACCCGGCCATCAGCGACACTCTGATCAAGGCGGGCACGTCGGCACGGCGGTACCTCGACTTCGCGGGGGCGCTCGAGCGCCACGCCTCCGCTTGGGAAGAGGTATGGCGCGTGTGCGACCTCGAGGTCTCCGCCGACGAGCGGGTGCAGCTACTGCTCCGACTGCACGTCAACCACCTTGTCCAGGTGTGCTCTCGCCACACCGCCGATCTCGACGCAGGAGTGCCGGCCCGCGGTCTCAACGGCGAGGCATATCGCGGCCACGTGTTCTGGGACGAGCTATTCATCCTGCCATTCCTGACCGTCCGTATGCCCGAGGTGGCCAAAGCGCTGCTGATGTACCGCTATCGACGCATCGGGGAAGCGCGGACCTCGGCAAGGGACGCCGGGTTCCTGGGTGCGATGTTTCCGTGGCAAAGCGGTAGCGAAGGTGTCGAAGAGACCCAGCGGGTGCATCTGAATCCAGTGTCGGGTCGCTGGGACCCTGACCTCAGCCGGAATCAGCGCCATGTCAATGCCGCCATCTTCTACAACATCTGGCACTATTATCAGGCGACCCAGGACCTCGCGTTCCTGCGCGACTACGGCGCCGAGATGATGCTTGAGATCACCCGGTTCTGGGCCTCGCTCGCGCACTTCAATGCCGAGCGGGAACGCTACGAGATTCATGGCGTCATGGGACCGGACGAGTTCCACGAAAAGTATCCCGGCGCCGATGAAGGCGGATTGCGCAACAATGCCTACACCAACGTCATGGTCGCCTGGCTTTGTGGCATTGCCTGTCAGGTCTTGTCACTTCTTCCGGCAACACGGGCCAAGGCCCTGCGCGACGAGTTCCAGATCGGAGACGATGAGCTGCGCAGGTGGGACGATATGGCCGCCCGTATGTTCGTCCCCTTCCACGACGACGGGATCATCAGCCAGTTCGAGGGCTACGAGGCGCTCCAGGAACTTGACTGGGATCGGTACCGCGAGAAGTACGGAAACATCCAGCGCCTCGACCGCATCCTGCGGGCTGAAGGTAACGACCCCAACCGGTACAAGGTCACCAAGCAAGCTGACACGGTAATGCTGTTCTTCCTCTTCACAGAAGAGGAGCTGAGCTCACTGTTCGCGCGTCTCGGCTACGAATACCGTCCGGACACCGCCTCGACCAACGTCGCCTATTACGATCGCCGAACGAGCCACGGCTCGACGCTCAGCTTCCTGACCCACGCCGGGGTGCTGGCACGACTGGACCCTGGCAACTCGTGGCGACGATTCCTCATCGCGCTCGAGAGCGACGCCACCGACGTGCAGGGTGGGACGACGAAGGAAGGCATCCACCTTGGCGTCATGGCAGGAACGCTCGACCTCGTGCAGCGCGTCTATGCCGGCGCATACCTACGCGACGGGGTACTTCACTTCGCGCCAAGGCTTCCCGAGGAGCTGCAGCGAGTCTCGTTCACGATGCAATTCCATGGGACGCCCATCCACGTATCGGTGACCCACGACGAGCTGACGCTCTCGGTAGGTCCCGAGGGCTTGAGCCGCCCGATCAGGGTCGGCTTCGGGGACGAGGTGCAGGAGCTGGCCGCGGGCGAGTCCTGCACCTTCCAGGTAAAGGCGCCAAGGGACATTCCATAGCGCGTGCAGGACTGATGGGAGGCAGGATGGCCAAGCTCGACGGTGCAATCTTCGATGTCGACGGCGTGCTCGTGGACTCACCGCACGAGAAGGCGTGGCGCGAGAGCCTTCGCGAACTGATGGAAGGCGAGTGGGAAGGCATTCGGGATCGCACGACCTGGTCGCCCGGCGCGTTCACACCCCACGTCTATCAAACCGAGGTTTCGGGCAAGCCCCGCATGAGCGGAGCCCGCGCCATCCTCGAGTACTTCCACATCCCCGACGACGAAGAGGAGTCACGAGTGGGGGAGTACGCAGATCGGAAGCAGGCGATGGTGGTGCGCCTCATCCAGGCGGGTGACTTCACCGCCTATCCCGACGCTCTGCGTTTTGTCATCACAGTAAAGGACGCAGGGATGCGCATCGCCGCCGCGTCTTCGTCGAAGAACGCCGACCTGTTCCTTGGCAAGATTCGACTCGACTCGTTCGCACAGCAACAGGGCCTGTCGGCGCCCTGGATCAAACCGGGCCTTACGCTCCTTGGCGCGCTCGACGTTGACGTCTCCGGGCGCGACTTCCCTCATGGGAAGCCCGACCCGGAGATGTTCCTGACTGCCGCCCATGAGCTCAGGGTTCCACCGGAACACGCGGTGGTGCTCGAGGACGCGGAGGCAGGAGTGCAGGCGGCGAAGGCCGGGGGCATGGCGGCGATCGGGATCGCTCGAGCCGATGACGCCGACCTGCTGGCAAGTGCCGGTGCCGACATCGTGGTCACGAGCCTCGATCAGGTCGACCGCGCCGCACTCGCCGGCGGGCGGCTCGAGCGGAGCGAGGCCTGACGCGAGGGCGTCCCCACAGACCAAGAGCCAAAAACAAACGAAGGACCCGCAAGGACCATGCTAATCAGGACCGTCGAAGCTTCCAGACCGCCAGCGGGGCGAACACGAGGACGATCCCGGCTGTCCAGGCCAAGGAAGGCCACAGGTAGTACGACACCGGGTGTCCAAGCAGGTGCCTCGCCGCTGGGCCACCGACCAGTAGCCGGACCGTGTTGCACATGAGTGTCATTGGCTGGTTTCTCGCGAAGGCCTGCATCCAGCCCGGCATCGTCGCGACGGGTACGTAGGCCGACGAGACGAAGGACAGAGGAAAGACCAGGAACGACAGCCCCTGCGCCGCCTGGGGGCTGCCGGCGAAGAGGCCCATGGCGATGAACATCCACACGAAAGCGAAGCCATAGAGCACCGTGAGCCCCAGCGCCGCGATGGCCTGGATGGTGGAACCGGCCGGGCGGTAGCCGACCGCGAAGCCGGCCGCCGTCATGGTCACGACTCCCCAGGCCACGAGCGCGGCGTCAGCACCGACCCGGCCGGTCACGATGGACAGCAGCCGGATGGGAAGGCTGCGCAGCCGATCGAACAGCCCCCCCTCCAGGTCCTCGGCCACGCCACTGCTTGCGCTCATGCCCTGGAAGAGGACTCCCGTGACGACGAAGCCGGGCACGAGGAAGTCGACGTACGACAGCCGGCCGGTATGCGCCACAGCACCGCCAAAGACATAGCGGAAGATGAGGAGGAACAGGATGCCCTGGGCGGTGCCAGCGATGATCAGCGCCGGAGTGCGAACGAACTTCTTGACCGTGCGGGTCGCCACCTGAGTCGATGCCGCGAGATATGACGCCCCCCTGTTTGCCGTAACCGGTGGCCGGTGGGGGGTCAGGCCAGGCCGGTCGAGTGCGATGTCCATTGTCATGCTGCGTCCTCCTTCGGGGTGAGAGGGGTGGCGGTGCGCCCGGTCAAGGAAAGGAACACCTCGTCGAGGGTCGGGCGCCGAAGCGACAGGTCCTCGACACAGACCGCCGCCTCGTCGAGCGCTCGAACGACGACCGGGAGGAGCCTCGCACCACCGGGCGCGGAGAGTGAGCAGCGCCGGGTCGCGGGATCGGTCGCGGGCTCCGCCACCCCTAGCAGGGCGAGCACCTGCGCTGCCCGGTCCATGCTGGGCACATCAGCCGTATGCAACTCGACCACGTCCGCCCCGACCCGGGACTTGAGTTGATCAGGGGTGCCCTCCGCGATGACGCGCCCCTGGTCGATGATGACGATATAGGCGGCCAGATGATCGGCCTCGTCGAGATACTGCGTCGTCAGAAGAAGGTCGGTCCCGGCCCGGTGCATGGCACGGATGGTGTCCCACATCTCGTTTCGGCTGCCGGGGTCGAGGCCCGTCGTCGGCTCGTCGAGCAGCAGCAACCTGGGCGCACCCACGAGGCTGGCACCGAGGTCCAGCCGGCGCCGCATGCCCCCGGAAAAGGTTCGTACCTGCCGGTCGGCCACCTCAGACAGGTCGATCCGTTCCAAAATCCGCTCTGTCGATGCAGCCGCGCCCCTGCGGTCCTGGCCATACAATCGGGCCACCATCATCAGGTTTTCGCGGCCGGTCATCGTGCCCTCGACCGCGGCCGACTGGCCGGCCAGGCCGATCATGCGCCGCACCTCCATGGGGTCCTTGACCACGTCGTGGCCGTCGACACTGAGCGTGCCGCGGTCGGGCTGCAACAGCGTCGCCACCATCCGGATGAACGTGGTCTTGCCGGCCCCGTTGGGTCCGAGGACGGCGACCGGCCGCCCCGGAGGCAGGGTGAGGCTGAGCTCAGAGAGGGCAGGGGTATTTCCGAAACGTTTGCCGACGCGGTCGGCCTCGATCAGCGCGTCCATGCGCGCCTCCCTTCGTCGTTGTCTGACAGCCGGCCGCAGCACAGCGGTGCCAACCGGCTCCTGGGTGCTTCTCAGGTGTGGAGCCCGCTCGACGAAGGTGATCTACGCTTCGGCTGCTGCCTCGGGCGCAGGTCCCTCGGGATCTGGCTCGTGGTGTGTGGGCCCTGGGGTCGCGTGGCGCAACACGCGGCCCCAGGTCATTCCGTGGGGAGTTCGAAGTTGAATTCCACCTCCGCCGGGTTGAAGCCTTCAGTGTGAAACAGCCGCCACATGTCGAGGCCTTCGAGAGTTCCCGTTGACATCTGCTGGACGAGGTTGTTGACGAACTTCAACTCGGCCACGACCTGCTGCTCTTCGTACTCGGCCTCGAGCTCGAACAGTCGCGGCAGGCCCGCATCTCGGGCCGCCTTCATCGCGCCCCGCATGCTGGCGAGCTTGACCTTGAGCGCGTCCGCCCGAGACCGCAACGCCATCAGCGCCTCGTCGGGGTGCAACGAGGGGATGAACGACAGCCCCGCCATGAACGCCGGGTACTCCTTGGCGGGCACGCCAATGAGCTCGGTCATCCAGTCGTTCATCTCCCGCGACCCGTCGTCGGTGATCTCGTAGACGGTTCGCTCCGGACGTCTGCCCGCCCGCATGGTCCCGGTCGCCTTGATGAGCCCCTTCTTCTCAAGAGCCTCGACCACGGCGTAGAGCGAGCCGTAGTTGAGGCGGACGCTCTCCTGCTTCGCCCGCTGTCGGAGGGTCTGCGCGACCTCGTAGGGGTGCATCGGCTTCTCGTACAGGCACACCAGCACCGCCAGGGCGAGCGGATTGGACCTCGACCATCT
>JBPYFF010000582.1:0-3325 GCA_051984455.1 Acidimicrobiales bacterium
CAACTCCGGCGTTGTTGCAGACCAGCCAGACGGGTCCGAAGGCCGCCTCGGCTGCGGCCGCCAGCTCCTGCACGGATGCGGCATCGGACACGTCGGTGGTCACCGGGAGGACCTTGCCCCCGGCGGCGCTGAGGCCGCTGACCTCGGCTGCCGCCTCGTCGAGCGCGATCTTCTCGATGTCGGCCATCACGACCTGCATGCCGAGGGTGGCCGCTTTGCTGGCGAGGCCCAAGCCGATCCCGCTCGCCGCTCCGGTCACCACCGCGACGCGCCCGGCCAGTTCATCCGGTTCCATCACGCCACGGGGCGCCACATCGGCACTCCCACCCCCTCCTCAGCCTCAACCACGTACGCCTCAACCGGCATGCCCACATAGACGTCCTCAACGGCTACGCCCGTCAGGCTGCCCATCATCCTCGGCCCCTCGGCCAGCTCGACGATGGCCACCACGTACGGCAACTGGTCGCGAAACGGCCGGGCGTAGTTCTGGCGGATGATGGTGAAGGTGTGGACCGTTCCCTGTCCGGACGCCTCTTCCCACTCAGGGGTGGTGCCGCAGGCAACACAGACGGCGCGGGGATAGAACTGGCGCTCGCCGCACTCGGGACAGTGCTGTATCAACAACCGTCCCTCAGACGCGGCCGACCAGAACGGGGAGGACACCGGATCGGACGCGGGCAGCGGCCGTTCCCACTTGGTACCCCGTTCAACCGGGACCGGGCTCACGGGTGCTCCTTTCCTAACAACACCGCGCCAATGCAGGAAAGCCACCCACCCGACCCGCAGGCGAGGGCGACCTGGCAGTCAGAAACCTGCGCGTCACCGGCGGTGCCCCGCAGCTGGCGGACGGCTTCGATCAGCAGGAAGATCCCTCGCATCCCCGGATGCGAGGACGAAAGGCCGCCCCCGTCCGTGTTCAGCGGCAGATCGCCGCCCCGCCGCAGGTGCCCCTCGGCGACAAAGGGACCGCCTTCACCCTTCTTGCAGAATCCCAAGCCTTCCAGCAGCAGCAGCACGGTGATGGTGAAGCTGTCGTAGAACTGAATCGTGTCGACGTCGGCTGGCGTCAAACCGGCCCGGGCGAACGCGACCGGCCCGCACCGGCTGGCCGCGGTGTCGGTGAAGTCGGGCATCTGGCTGATGTTCCAGTGGGTCTCTGCCCCCGCCGCACCCAGCACGTAGATGGGTGGTTGCGGCAGATCACGGGCCCGCTCGGCCGTCGTGAGGATGAGCGCGCCGCCCCCGTCGGAGATCACACAGCAATCGAGCTTGTGCAAAGGATCGGCGATCATGCGCGAGTTGACGACGTCTTGCACCGTGATGGGATCGCGGTACATGGCGTCGGGGTTGAGGCCGGCAAACTCCCGCACCCCCACTGCGATCTCGGCCAGCTGCTCCGAGGTGGTGCCGAACTCGTGCATGTGACGACGCGCCGCCATGGCGTAGGCGCCGACCAGGCTGTTGCCGTAGGGTGCCTCGAACTGCGGCGGGCCCGGCACGTGCTGGCCGCCCTGGATGAACCCACCGGTGCCGAGACGGCGCCCCATGCGCGAAAGCTGGTCGGAGCCATACGAAATAAGAATGGTGTCGCACAGGCCGTCCCTCAGCGCGGCCGCGGCGTGCTGGACGTGAAACTCGAACGAGGACCCACCGGTCATCGTCCCGTCGACGTAGCGGTGGTCGATGCCGAAGTACTCGGCCATGACGACCGGATCGTCGACCATCATCCCGGCGCCGCCGGCCCCCAGGTACCCGTCGATGTCGGCCTTGGCCACCCCCGAGTCGGCCAGCACCCGCTGTAGCGCCTGGGCATGGTGGCCAACGGCATCCAGATGGGGCGCCTTCGGATAGTCGCTGAGGCCGATGCCAACGATGACGGGTGTTCGGTCTGGCTGGGGCACGCCGAGACGATAGAACCTGACACAATCCTTGCACCATGTGGGGATTTCCAAGCGAGCTGGACGACATCTCCGGCCAGGTGGCAATCGTCGGCATCGGCGAGTCCGAGCACACCCGGGCGTCGGGCCGAAGGGCCGCCGACATTGCCCTTCAGGCCATCGAGCGGGCGGTCGCTGACGCCGGGCTGGCGCCGGCCGATATCGACGGGATCATGTACACCCCGAGGATGGGTGGGGCCGCTGACGAGCGAGCCTTCCGCCAACACTTCGGCCCATCAGGGGCAATGTGGGCGTCATCGAGGGGCGGTGGCATGGTGTGGGCCGGCACCGCCCCGTACGAGGCCGCTCGGGCCCTGAAGGAAGGCGGGGCCACCTACATCGTGAACAGCTTCGCGGTCGCGTGGGCGACCGAGCGGTCCCAGATGGTCGGAGGTCCGGGCGAAAGCCATGCTCAGGAGCTGTTCAAGCAGAACCTGGAGGTTCCCTTCGGGTGGTTCCCCCAGCCGGTCTATTTCGCGACCATCGCCCGCCGCCACATGCACGACTACGGCACGACCGAGGAACAGCTGGGCGAGATCGCGGTTGCCTGCCGACGCCACGCCAACCTGACACCTGGCGCCGTCATGCATGACCGGCCGCTCAGCCTCCAGCAGTACCTGGACTCGCCCACGATCGTGGATCCCTTTCGGAAGGAAGACTGCTGTCTCATCTCCGACGGAGGCGCCGCCTACGTGATGACGACGGTGGAGCGGGCCCGCGACCTTGACCGGCCGTATGTCGAGGTGGCGGGAATCGGGGTGGGGAACTCGGTAACGGGTGCGCACTGGGCCGAGCAGGCGGACTTCACATCCACCCCTCAGGTCTTCTCCGCTCCGGGGGCGTTCGCCATGGCGGGGCTCACTCCCGCCGATGTCGATGTCTTGACGGTGTACGACCCCTTCACGATCGTCGGGCTGATGCAGATCGAGGACATTGGCTTCTGCAAGAAGGGTGAGGTCGGCTCGTTCGTCGAGGGCGGGTCGCTGCACTTCGACCGCGGCGTCCTGCCGTACAACACCCACGGCGGTCTGCTGTCCCACGCCTATGTCCTCGGAATCGCCCACGTCGTCGAGGTCGTCCGCCAGCTCAGGCACGAGGCGGCAGCTCAAGTCCCTGACGCCCAGGTGGGCGTCTACGGCGGCTACACCGGACCGCAGGCCAGCACGCTCATCCTGAAAAGACCGTGAGACCCGATTTTCCCCTTCCCGACGTGGACTGGCCGCCGACGGCGCGCTTTTGGGAGGCTGCGGCCGAAGGCCGCCTGGAGCTCCCTCGTTGCGGCCAGTGCGGTCGCCTGTGCTGGTACCCGAAGGAGACGTGCTCATACTGCGGTGGCAGCGCCTTCGCATGGGAGCCGGTCGCCGGCCGGGCCCGGCTGTTCTCCTGGG
>JBPYFF010000583.1:0-2222 GCA_051984455.1 Acidimicrobiales bacterium
TGAGCGTCCTCACCACTTCAGTCACTCTCGCCGGCCGGGTCTCCAGCGGGACGCCGAACATGGCGAACTCTTCCTGCACGTAACCGCCGGCGACGACGACATCGACTCTCCCCTTGCTCAGATTGTCGAGCACGACCATGTCCTCGGCCAGCCGGAGCGGATCCTGAAACGAAGCGATCAGGGCGGCGATGAGGAAGCGAACATTAATGGTGCGCGCCGCCATCGCCGCGACCATCAGGAGGGGGCTCGGCAGATACCCGTCCGGCGAGCCGTGATGTTCCTGCAGACTGATGCTCGCGCATCCCAACCGGTCAGCCCACTCCGCCATGTCGAGGGCCGCCGCATAGCGGTCGGCCATGGGAGTTCCGGCGAACTCCGGGTTGCGGAAGTCGAAGCGGAGCGCAAACAACATGGGCAGAAGGTTATCGAGCGCCTTTGTCGGCTGGCTTCATCATCGACGTCGACGTTAGAATCACACCTCACTCGCACGATCGCCAGGCTGCGGTCGAGAGCGTCGGGAGGAAGCAGTTGACGGCAGTGATGCAGGGCGTGCGGATCCTGGAAGTCGCCGAGCAAACCTTCGTGCCGGCCGCCTCGGCGCTCCTCGCCGACTGGGGGGCCGAGGTCATCAAGATCGAGCCCCCGGAGCGGGGGGACGCGATGCGCGGTCTCGCGTCGACCGGCGTGGCGGCGATCGCCGGCAACGTCCACGCCCTGCTCGAGCACTCCAACCGGGGCAAGCGGAGCATCGCCCTCGACCTCAGCTCAGAAGACGGGCTGGCCGTGCTGTACAAGCTGGCCGAGACGGCGGACATCTTTCTCACCAACAAGCTCCCGCGGGTTCGCCGGAAGCTCAAGATCGACGTCGACGACATCCGGGCCCACAACCCGAACATCATCTACGTGCGAGGCACCGGCCAGGGCAGCCGGGGCCCCGACGCCGACAAGGGGTCCTACGACTCGCTGGCGTTCTGGGCTCGGGCCGGCATCGCGGTTGCCCTGACGCGCCCCGAGTACGGGCACGTTGCGCCTCCGCCCGGTCCCGGCTTCGGGGACTCCATCGGCGCCATGACGATCGCGGGAGGGATGATGGGGGCGCTGTTCCACCGGGAGCGCACCGGCGAAGCGGCAGTGGTGGACGTCTCTCTTTTCGGCACCGGTCTGTGGTCGATGGGCCAAGCCCTTGCGCTCTCGCTCCTGCTCGACATGCCCTGGACGCCGCCACCGGCTCAGGGACTACGAAATCCGCTGGTCGGCAACTACCAGACCAAAGATGGACGCTACCTGTCGTTCTGTTGCCTTCAGGCCGGTCAGTACTGGGCACCGATGTGCGGCGCCATCGGGCGGCCGGAGCTGGCCAGCGACCCCCGATTCAGTGATCATGAGTCGCTCATGACCAACGGCGGCGCGGCAATGGAGATCCTCCGAACGGCGTTCGGAGAGCGGACTCTGGATGAGTGGCGCGAGCGGCTGGCCGACTTCGTGGGCCAGTGGACCGTGGTGCAGGACACACTGGAATGCGCGGCCGACCCGCAAACCGTCGCCAATGGCTACGTGCAGGAATGCCGCACCGCCGGTGGCGATAGCTTCCGGCTGGCCGCCGCGCCGGTACAGTTCGACGAACAACCGGCCGTGCCGCGGCGCGCGCCTGAGTTCAACGAGCACGGCGATGCAATCCTCGAGGAGCTGGGCCTGGACTGGGACACGATCGTGGACCTGAAGGTCCGCGGGGTCGTCGCCTGAAACCGGTTCTATAAGCACGACCTAGGAGACAACACGACATGACTCTGTTCGATGCGTTTCGCTATGACGGCAAGCGGGTGCTCGTAGTCGGGGGCGCTACCGGCATGGGTGCGGCCACCGCCGAGCTGGCTCAGGACGCAGGTGCCGAAGTCGTCGTCATGGACCGGGCCGAGATCACGCAGCAGGGAGTCAAGGCCATCCCGGTCAATCTGGCCGATGCGGCATCAATCGAGCGCGCCGTGGACGAATGTGGCGGGCCGGTTCATGCCCTCTTCGCCTGTGCTGGCGTGGCCGACGGCACCCCGGGCATCGAGAAGATCAATTTCATCGGCCACCGGCACCTCCTCAACCGCCTGCTCACAGGCGGGAGGATCCCCCGGGGCTCGGCCATCGGGTTCATCTCCTCGGCCGCCGGTCTCGGCTGGGAGACGAACCTTCCGGAGCTGAAGGAATACCTCGACGTCTCTGACTTCGACGCC
>JBPYFF010000584.1:0-6653 GCA_051984455.1 Acidimicrobiales bacterium
TCGGCATCCCTCATCAGGTGCTGGGTGAGGAGGTCGGCGCCATCGTGCAGCTCGCGCCAGGCAAGTCCGCCACCGAAGACGAGCTGAAGGCCCACGTCGCCGAGCGCCTGGCCGCGTTCAAGGTGCCGGTGCGGATCTGGTTCCGGTCCGAGCCCCTGCCTCGCAATCCAGCCGGGAAGATCTTGAAACAGGAGCTGCGCAACGAGCTCGTCCCACAGGAGTGAGCTAGTAAATACCTCCCAGCTTGGCGTGATCCCACGACACGATCTTGCTCGGGTGGATGGTGATCGCCACCCGCTTGGCACCCATCCGCTGAAGGACCTCTCGCACGCCGTCGTCGATCTCGACCATGTTGTAACGGGGCAGGACCGCCGCCCCCACCTGAAGCACGAACTCCCGGTCATCGGAGAGCTCACCGCGTCCGGTGATGGAGACTCCCTTCAGCTCCTCGTACGTCAGGCCCGACTCCACCAGGCAGCTGATGCGAGGGTCGCGGCGAAGGTTGGCGACCTTCTGCGACTTGGCGTAGGTCCAGAAGACGATGTTGCCGTCGACGAATCCGTACCACATGGTGACGAGGTGCGGGGTGCCGTCCTTGTTGATGCTCGCCACCTGCAACGATCGCTGCTGGTCGAGGAAGGCACTGATCTCGGTGTCGGTCATGCGGATCTGGTCGCGGCGGCTCATGGCCCGGTTCTAGCAAAGAGGCACCCGTGATTGAGCAGCCGGTCCTGCCGTCCCCGTTCCGCATGCTGGCGCGGGGCCTGATCCGGCGATGCGCCCGCTGCGGATCGGGCCACCTTTACCCCTCCTGGTTCCGGTTGGTCACGCGGTGCCCCCAATGCCGCTATCTGTTTGATCGGGAGGAAGGGTTCTTCCTCGGCGCGTTCGTGATCAACTTCGCCGTGACCGAGGTTTGTCTCGGCGTCGTGCTGGCCGTGCTGATCGGGCTGGAGGCCGGTGGCGGCGTCGCGCTGCTGCCGATCTATGTGGCCGCGGCCGCGGTCGTCGTGATCGTGCCCGTCGTCAACTACCCGTTCTCGAAGACGACGTGGGCCGCCATCGACATGATCATGCACCGGGAGCAGGTGTTTGCCGACTACCCCGGGCCGGCAGGGCGCATCACCTAGCGTCACATAAACACCGCGAGAGCCGACGACAGCACCGCCCCCTCCGATATGAGCCAGACGCGGGCGGCGGAGGCGTCGATGTGACTCATCAGGCCGACCGCGTCGCCCCGGTCGATGGGGAGGCGGTGCTCAAGCTCGATCCACCGGACGGTGGCGCCGGCGGCGACCCGAAGCAGTTCGTCCTCGATCGGCGTCCAGGTCGCGGCGTTGTTCACGTGATCGAAGATGTCGAAGTCGCTGACCCGGAGGGGCCACCGGCGGGCTCCCTTCAGCAGCTCAGGGGCGGGCTCGGGGTGGACCAGCCGGGCCGGGACCCTGCGATCACCAACCGCGTCGCCGTAGACATGCCAGAACCGGGGAGACAGCCTGGCCGGCCGCATGGTGGCCATCTCGACGCACACCCACAGGGCGGCGGCCTCAACCACCGTTTCTCCCTTGACCGTGATGGTGGTCCGGCGTTCCGCCCACCGGCTGCCCGCACCCGACGCCCACGTCGCCAGGTGCAACTGCTGACCGGTTCTGGGGCGGCGGCGGATGTCGAGGACGGTCTTGCGGGTCACCCAGCCGAGCTCCGGCTCCATGGCCGCGTCTAGGCCATCGTCGGTCGCCACGTCCTGCAGATATCGGGCTATGGCGTCGAGCCGGGCTTGCCCTGAAGGCAGAACGTCACCGAACCGAACCCGGCGGGTCGCCTGGTAGCGCCGGCCATCGGCGGGGGCAACCAGGCGCGGCGGACGCAGGGTCAAGTGCGTTCACCGTACCGGCGGGGCAGCTACGTTGCCGCCATGGCTGGGCCGATGGAGGGCATTCGGGTGGTGGAGCTGGGGGTATGGATCGCGGGGCCGGCGGCGGGCGGCATCCTGGCCGATTGGGGGGCCGACGTGGTCAAGATCGAGCCGCCGTCGGGCGACCCGGCCCGGACGTTCCGACGCATGCTCGGATCAGACCTTCCCTTCAATCCCCCGTTCGAACTGGACAACCGCGGGAAGCGGAGCATCGTGCTCGATCTCCGTCACGAAGAAGGCCGGGACGTGGCCGAGAAGCTGGTCGCAGGCGCCGATGTGTTCCTCACCAACGTCCGGCTAGGCGCCCTGGAGCGGCTGGGTTTCGACCCGGCGTCGGTCACCGCCCGTCACCCCCGGCTCGTCTATGCCGCCGTCACCGGCTACGGGATGGAGGGTCCCGAGCGCGACCGGGCGGCTTACGACATCTCGGCCTTCTGGGCCCGTTCCGGCCTGGCCCATCTCCTGACCTACCCGGGCCGCGAACCCCCCTTCCAACGGGGCGGCATGGGCGACCACGGCGCAGGCATGGCCGCAGCCGGCGGTGTGGCGGCGGCCCTTCTGAGCCGGAGCCGGTCGCAACGAGGCCAGGTTGTGTCGGTGTCGCTCCTTCGCCACGGCGCCTACACCATCGGCTTTGACCTCAATACCGCCCTGCGCCTGGGCACCTCGATCGGTGTCGGGTCCCGTCTGGAGATGGGGAACCCGGCCATCAACTCCTATCGCGACTCGGCCGGGGCGTGGTTCTGGCTGGTCGGCCTGGAAGGTGAGCGCCACTGGCCCGACCTGGCCCGGGCGGTGGGCCGGCCGGAATGGCTGACCGATTCGCGATTCGCCACCGCCTCGGGCCGGCGGCGCAACGCCCGGGAGTTGATTTCGCTTCTCGACCAGATCTTCGCCACCCGGACCACGGCGGAGTGGGCCTCGGTCTTCGACGCGGAAGGGGTGTGGTGGGCGCCGGTCCAGACGGTCGACCAGGTCCTGGCCGATCCCCAGTTGCACGCCGCAGGCGGCTTCGTCGACGTGCCGGACGGGGCGACGACCGCGACCATGATCGCGACGCCCGTCGACTTCTCGGCCACGCCGTGGTCGGTGAGGTCGATGCCGCCCGAGCCGGGCCAGCACACCGACGAGATCCTGGCGGAGTTGGGTTGTGACGAGGAGGCGATCGCGGCGCTGCGGTCGGGTGGAGTGGTGGCGTAGAGGCACGGCCGCCGGGATTCTTTTGTTCGTTGGCGAGCTGTGGTTCAAATGCCGCGGAAACTGGCGGGATTGAACGTCAGATCGCCAGTGAACACCAGAACGGCCGGGCACCCGTTCCGGTACTGTGACGCAGCCAAACGGGAGGAGCAACCGATGCCGCTTGCGCCTGAGACCCAGGCGATCGTGGACCTGATGGAGGCGACCTGGCCGGACCTCCGCACGACGCCGGCGGCCGACGTGCGCCGGCTGGTCAGCGAGACGACCGCCGCCGCCAGGCGGGACGGGCCGCCACCGACGGAGGTCGCTCGGGTCGAGGACAGGACCATCCCGGGCCCGGGCGGTGACATCCCGGTGCGCATCTACTGGCCAGCGCAGCCCAAAGCCGGCACCGACACCTTGCCGCTCGTCGTCTACTTCCACGGCGGTGGGTGGGTCATCTGCGATCTCGAGACCCACGACGAGACCTGCCGCACGCTCGCCAACGGCAGTGGCGCCGTCGTCGTGTCGGTCGACTACCGCCTGGCCCCGGAGGATCGGTTTCCCGCCGCAGCCGAAGACGCCTACGCCGCCACCGTGTGGGCGGCGGAACACGCGGCCGAGCTCGGTGCCGACGCCACCCGGGTCGGCGTTGCCGGTGACAGCGCCGGGGGCAACCTGGCGGCGGTCGTTCCCCTCATGGCCAGAGATCGAGGTGGCCCGCGGCTGCGGTTTCAGCTCCTCATCTATCCGGTGACCGATGTGTCGCCGGCCAGGAACGACTACCCATCCAAGTCCGACAATGGCACCGGGTACTTCCTCACCACCGAACACATGGAGTGGTACCGGGACAAGTACCTGCCCGAGGGCGACGACGGCAGCGCACCCTACATCTCCCCCATCCGGGCGGCCGACTTCGCCGGCCTGCCGCCCGCCCTCGTCATCACGGCCGAGTATGACCCCCTCCGCGACGAGGGTGAGACCTACGCCCGCAGGCTGAACGAGGCGGGCGTGCCGGCCGACGTCGAGCGTTGCGCGGGAATGTTCCACGGGTTCTTCGGGCTGTCGATGGTGCTCGACGGCGCCAGGGCGGCCAACGAACGAGCCGCGGCCGCACTCCGCGACGCGCTCGGATGACGGACCCAGCTTCGGCAACGTCGCAGGCGTTCCACGAGCTGATCGAGACATTGAGAGGGCTGGAGACGAAGCTCGCCGGCCTGCCGGCTGACGATGAGCAGACCGTCCTTGAGGGGTACAAATGGATGTTCTCCATCCTCGAGGTGGCGCTCGACGCCTACGTCTGGGCCGACGCCGCCAACCCCCGTTTCGTTGAGATCGTCGGCCCGTACAAGAAGTGGGGGGGCGACAACGCCGACGCCTTCTACCAGTACGCCCCCATCGACCCGAGCCGCACGTATCGGGTCCGGGGCAGGAAGGGCGAGGCCACCTATTTTTCCCTCACCGTCTACGGCGGGCCGTCAGATGGCCGGTATTCACAACGGATCGTCGGCAGCGTCAACGACCGGCAGGTGAGCATCGACGAGGACGGCACCTTTGAGCTCATCCTCAGTCCGGACGACCCCGGTGCCACTCGTGCCTGGATCAAGCTGGAGCCCGACGCGGTCTGCGCCATCACCCGCGACTACCTCATCGATCCGGTGAGGGGCCGCCGGATGTCATGGCACATCGAGTCGCTCGCCCCGCCAGCGCAGTGGCGAGAACGCGACGACGAGTTGGCCCGGCGTTTTCGGGCCGGAGCGACCTGGCTGGTCGAGCAGGCCAAGATCGTCCCGATTCCGCTGGGCCAACCCAACCGGGTCGACGAGCCCTATCCGGTCCCGGCCAGGACCTACGGCTGGGCGGCCGGCGACGCCGCGTACGCCATGGGCAGTTCTCAGCTGGGTGACGACGAGGCTCTGGTCATCGACGGGCGCTCACCCGAGTGCGCCTTCTGGAACATGTGCCTGTGGAACCCCTTCCTGCACACCTACAACTACGACTACGAGCGGGTGACGATCAACGGCGGCCAGATCGCGTACCGCTCCGACGGTTCCTGGCAGATCGTCGTCGCCCATCGCGATCCCGGCCACCCCAACTGGGTCTCGACCGCCGGCCATCGCCGGGGTCGAATCTGGTTCCGGTGGTTCTTGCCGGAAGACTCACCGGCCCGGCCCGAGACGGCCGTCATCCCTCTCGACGAGGTCAGCCGCCTCCCCCGGTAATTTTCTCCTGCTGAACCTGAAAGCGATCGACGTAGAACTTCAACGCCGCCCGGCGCTCGGCCACGTCCATGCCAACCGCCTCCGGCTGGTAGCGCACGCCGCCATGCCGGCCACGGGGATGCGACGCCACGAACTCGGCCATGGCCGTCCGGGCCGCCTCTGTCATGGGCTGACCGGCCTGCTCGTACACCGCCGCGACCGTCCCCTCCTCATCCGCCATGAACTCATGGAAGCGGACGTCGAGCGACTGCTCGGCCGGCAACACCTCGCGATCCCGCACGCACGCTCCGAAGAGGTCCTCGCCCCGTGCCGCCCAATACCGCCCGATCGCCGGGGGGTCCACCGACTCGAGATGGAGCCGGGCGGTGTACGAAATCATGGTGGCCATCGACAGCGTGACCGCGACCGGATCCCGGTGAGTCACGACCACGGTGGCATCGGGGAAGGTGGCAATGAGCGGCTGGAACTGCTCGAGGTGCTGGGGCGACTTGAGGACCCACCGGGTGCCACCCCTCGCCCACTGCAACACCTTGAGCACCGTCCTCAGGTATTGGTAACTGGGCGTCTGGTCGTGCGCCTTGTACCAGTCCCGGTACGACGGCATGGGCGCCATCGTCTCGAACAGCATGGTCGAGAAGTCGATGGCGAGCAGCTGGATCTCCTCGTGCACATGCCACGTGGTCATCTCGTGCATCCGCTTGAAGTAGGGCAGCGCCTGATCGAGAAACGCCACCGCGGCATCTGTCCTGGCCAACCGGGGATCGGGCTCGCCCGGCCCGCCGGGCTCGGCGTCCGACGGTAACACCGGCTCCAGGCTCTCCCAGTAGGGCAACGACCGCAGTGCAGGGTCGGCCGCGAGGAGATTGTGAAGGTGGGTCGTGCCCGTCCGGGGCAGTCCCGCGATGATGATCGGCCGGCGGATCTCGACGTCGTGGATCTCGGGATGCCGGGTCAGCACGTCGGTGATCAACAACCGGTTCTTCAGCAGCTGCAGCAGCTGAGTGAACACGGTGACCCGGCCGAACGAGCTCAGGCCGGCTTCCGAGTCGTACGCCGCAACCAGCACGCCGAGCGGCTCGAGGAAACGTGGGTCACCGAAGTCGGACAGCCCCGTCTCCGACGATGCCTGATCCATCAGCCCGGCGGGGGAAAAGGGCAGCCCTTCCGCCATTGGCCCCACCGCAGCCATGAGCTCGGTGACCGCGGCCGGAAGCCCGGGGTTGGCCAGGTCGTCAATGACGATTTCGGCACTCACCGAAACTGGAACGGTTCCGGACTTCGACCCTCGATCGCGTTGTCGAACCGGGCACGGACATGGTCGGCGTACTCCCCGGCGTGAG
>JBPYFF010000585.1:0-4750 GCA_051984455.1 Acidimicrobiales bacterium
ATGACCACGACGCCCGCGCCCCGGCCCTCCGTGTTGGATCTTCCATCCCGCGACGAGCTCACCAAAGCGTGGGGCGACGACGTTCTGCGTAGTCTGTCCGGCCGGGCGAAGGCCTACCTCGGCAGCGGTCGCTTTGTCGGAGTCGACCCCGACGGGGCGGTGTACGCCCTGCCCGACCGGCACCTGCTGGCGCGCAGTCAGGACGTCAGGGCGGAGGCCGAAGCCGGGCTGGCGACCCGCTTTGGCCGGGAGGTGCCGTTGAAGCTGGTGATGGACGGCGACGTCGGACCCCCCGTCGCCTCTCAGGCCTCGGAGGAGCAAATGCCTTCGGCCGACGAGACCGATCCCTACGAGGTGGCCGACCTGCAAGATGCTGGGCCGGCGGTAACCTCCCCGGCACAGCGCCTGCTCGAGGCGTTTCCCGGCGCCGAGGAGGTATCACCGTGACGTCGGAGAATCCTGACCTGGGGGGACTGCTCTCCCAGATGCAGCAGATGCAACAGCAGCTCCTGGACGCGCAGCAAACCGCGGCCGCGCAGGTGGTCGAAGGCCGGGCCGGTGGAGGAGTGGTCACGGTGACGGTCACTGGCGGGCTTGAATTCCGCGACGTCACCATCGATCCATCGGTGGTCGACCCCGAGGATGTCGAGATGCTCCAGGATGTGGTCCTGGCGGCAATCCGTGACGCCGTCACGTGTGCCAACGAGCTCAACCGCCAGGCACTCGGAGGCCTCGGCCTTGGCGGTGGTCTCGAGGGGCTCACCGGCGGGTGACCGTTTGATCCTCCTGCTGTTCAAACCGTGATCTACGCACGACCGGTGCAAGAGCTCATCGATGAGCTCGGGAGGCTCCCGGGAATCGGTCCCAGGTCGGCCCAGCGAATCGCGTTCTACCTTCTCAAGGCGCCGCCCGAAGACGCCCTGCGATTGGCCCGGGCCATCTCGGTGGTCAAGGAGCGCGTCTCGTGGTGCGGGCGGTGCTTCAACATCGCCGACAGCGACTCGGGCCGGGCAGAAGATGGCACGGTCGAGTGCGAGATCTGCCGTGATCCCCGCCGGGACACGTCGGTCGTCTGCGTGGTCGAAGAACCCGGCAACATCGTTACCGTCGAGAGGACCCGGGAGTTCCGCGGCCGCTACCACGTCCTTCAGGGCGCGATCAACCATCTCGAAGGCATCGGACCGAACCAGCTGCGGGTCCGGGAACTGCTGGCCCGCCTGGAAACGGAAGACATCGCCGAGCTGATCCTGTGCATGAGCCCCAATATCGAGGGCGATGCCACCGCCCTCTACCTGACCGGGCTGCTGCAGCAGCTTCCGGTCAAGGTGACGCGCGTGGCCAGTGGCCTGCCGGTCGGCGGTGACCTCGAGTACGCCGACGAGGTCACGGTCGCTCGGGCCCTCGAGGGCCGCCGGGAAGTCGGCCGCTAGCTGATCAACTGATCAACTGCTCAGCCGCCAGGACGTCCGGCTAGGAGGTGCGGACGAGGAGGGCGTCGCCCTGACCGCCGCCGCCGCACAACGCCGCCGCTCCAAGACCGCCGCCCCGACGCCGCAACTCGTGCAGCAGCGTCAGGGCCAGCCGGGTCCCCGACATGCCGATCGGGTGGCCGAGCGCGATGGCGCCTCCGTTCACGTTCACGACCTGGTCGGACAGGCCGAGGTCGTCCATGGCGGCCAGCCCCACCGCCGCGAACGCCTCGTTGAATTCGAACAGGTCGATATCGCCGAGCTTCAGGCCGGCCCGGTCGAGGGCCCGCATCGTGGCCCGGGACGGCTGGGTCAACAGCGACGTGTCCGGGCCTGCGACCTGCCCATAGCCGGCCACCTCGCCCAGCGAAACCCCCAGCCGCTCTGCTGTCGGCTTGGAGGCGACGATCACGGCTGCCCCGCCGTCGGAGATCTGGCTGGCGTTGCCCGCGGTGATCGTCCCGTCCTTGGCGAATGCCGGGCGGAGGGCGGCGAGGCTTTCCGCGGTCGTCTCGGGCCGCACCCCCTCGTCTGTCTCGACCACGACGGTGCCTTTGCGCTGGGCCACGGTGACGGGAACGATCTCCTCGACGAACCTGCCGTCTTTGATGGCAGCCGCGGCCCGTTCGTGGGAAGCCGCGGCGAAGGCGTCCTGGCGCTCCCGCGTGATCTCCGGCTTCTTCCCCGTGTAACCCTCTGTGCCCGCTCCCATGGCCACGTCGTCGAAGGCGTCCCACAATCCGTCGAACATCATGGCGTCGACGACCTTGGCGTCGCCCATCCGGTAGCCGGCCCTCGCTCCCGGCAGGAGGTAGGGGGCGTTGGTCATGGACTCCATGCCTCCCGCGACCACGATCTCGGCCTCCCCCGCATTGATGAGCTGGTCGGCGAGGTAGATGGAGTTCAGACCTGACAGACAGACCTTGTTGATGGTTGTGGCCGGGATGGTCATCGGGATGCCCGCCTTCACCGCCGCCTGACGGGCCGTGATCTGGCCCTGACCGGCTTGCAGCACCTGGCCCATGAAGACGTAGTCGACGTCCTCCGGCCTGACACCGGCTCGCTCGAGGGCGGCCTTGATGGCCAGGCCGCCAAGGTCCATGGCGCTGAGACTGGCCAGCGCGCCGGACATCTTTCCGATCGGCGTCCGAGCGCCAGCGACGATGACCGAACCAGGCATGCGACCTCCCGCGGACCAGACAAATAGGTGCACGCCAGTCTATGGATAGCGCCCGCCCAACACGGCCTGAGGCCTGGGAGCCGGGAGGGGCGAGCGTCGCGGTGGAGGCGAAAGTTACCGCCCGGTATCTTTTTCCCCTATGCAAGCCTTCCTCGACGCGATCCTGACGGGCGCATCCGGCGACGACATCGGCCGGATCCCCCTTCCCGACACTTATCGGGCGGCATTGGTCCGTCGAGAGGACGTCGGCATGTTCGAGGGGATCCCGAGTGCGGACAAGGACCCCAGGAAGTCAATCCATATCGAGGACGTACCCGTTCCAGAGTTGGCCCCGGACGAGGCGTACGTGGCGGTGATGGCCAGTGCCATCAACTTCAATACCGTCTGGACCTCGATCTTTGAGCCGCTGCCGACCTTTGGCTTCCTCAAGCGACTTGGCCAGGAGAGCGAATGGGGCAAGCGTCATGACCTGCCCTATCACGTCGTGGGTTCCGACGCCGCGGGAGTGGTGATCCGTACCGGGTCGGCGGTTCGCAACTGGAAGCCCGGTGATCGCGTCGTGGTGCACTGCAACTACGTCGACGACCAGGACCCGAGTGCCCACGACGACTCGATGCTGGCGACCAACCAGCGGATCTGGGGGTTCGAGTCCAACTTCGGGGGCCTCGCGGATCTGGCGCTGGTGCGGGTGAACCAGCTCATGCCCAAGCCGGCCCACCTCTCCTGGGAGGAGGCGGCCTGCAACGCGCTCTGTAACTCAACCTCCTACCGGATGCTGGTCTCCAAGAACGCCGCCCACATGAAGCAGGGTGACGTCGTGCTCATCTGGGGGGCGACCGGTGGCCTCGGTGGGTACGCCGTGCAGTACGTCTTGAACGGGGGTGGCATCCCTGTCGGTGTCGTCAGCTCTGCCTCCAGGGCCAACCTGTTGAGGTCGATGGGCTGTGACGCCGTCATCGACCGGCAAGCGGCCGGGTACCGGTTCTGGAAGGACGAGCACACCCAGGACGAGGCGGAGTGGCGCCGCTTCGGCAAGGACGTCCGGGCGCTGGTCGGCGAGGACCCCAACATCGTGTTCGAGCATCCTGGCCGGCAAACCATGGGCGCATCGGTGTTCGTGTGCGCCCGGGGCGGGACGATCGTCACGTGCGCGGCAACGAGCGGGTACATGATCGAGTACGACAACCGCCACCTCTGGATGAAGCTCAAGACCATCAAGGCGTCGCACTTCGCCAACTACCGGGAAGCCTGGGACGCCAACCGGCTCATTTCACTTGGCCGCATCCAGCCCATCCTGTCGGCGACGTATCCGCTCGAACAGACGGGGGAAGCAGCCTTTCAGGTTCATCGCAACCTTCATGACGGCAAGATCGGCGTGCGCTGCCTCTCTCCCCGGGATGGCCTGGGCATCGACGACGCCGAGTTCCGTGCCAAGGTGGGGGAGGACAAGATCACCCGTTTCTGGAGGCAGGGTCGATGAGTTCGTTGACCGAGATCGATCACGTGGCCATCGCCGTGAACGACCTCGAGGCGGCCATCCGCTGGTACGAGGAAATGTTCGGGGCGACCGTCGCTCACCGCGAGGTCGTCGATCGGGACGGGGTGGAAGAGGCCCTGCTCAAAGTGGCCGACTCGTACATCCAGTTGCTGACCCCGCTGTCGGCCGCCTCGCCGGTTGCCAAGTACCTGGAGCGCAACGGCGAGGGTATCCACCACGTGGGCTACCGGGTCGATGATTGCGCCGCCGCGCTCGCCACACTGCAGGCCAACGGTACCCGGGTGATCGACTCCGCCCCCCGGCCCGGCTCGCGAGGCACAACCGTCGCCTTCGTCCATCCGAAAGCAGCCTTTGGCACCCTGATCGAGCTGGTACAGGAGTAGCTCTGGCTGTCCGGCTGTCCGGCTGTCCGGCTGTCCGGCTGTCTGATGTCCGGCTGTGTCCGGCTGCCCGGCCCAGAGGCGCGGGCCCGGACCCGATCAGGACAGCCAGACCAACCCAGGGGTGCCCAAGGCTGGGCGAGCGGGTCGGGCCGCCCGGATCCGTGGGTGTGGTGGGGGCTGGACAAGCGGGTATTCGGTTGAAAACGGGCGGCGCTGGACA
>JBPYFF010000586.1:0-3185 GCA_051984455.1 Acidimicrobiales bacterium
TCTCCTCGAGGTTGGAAAGCAGCAGGTGTCCGCCGCCCGTGATCAGATGCAACCGGGCGGTCGGGCACCCGGAGGCGATGACCCGAGCGTGGGCAACGGGCACGTTGCGGTCCTCGGTGCCGTGCCAAACGTGTACCGGGACGTTCATGGCGGACAGGTCGACGTCCCACCTGCGAGTGAACAGCCTGAAGTCCCGAGCCGCTGCTCGTGCCGTCGTTGGAGACGGGTGGCGTAAATCGTCCAGAAACGCGTTTCGAACCATCGGATCATGGCGAAGCAACTGAGCATCCGGCTCGGCGAGAAGGGTGCAAAACCGGTCCAGCGTTTGCTCCGGGCGGCGACGGCCGGCGAAGACCATAACGGCAAACAGCGCTCGCGCCGCCGTCTGTGAGCGTCGAGCTGTTTTCGTGATGAGCCGATCCGGCGGCAAGGAAGGGTCCCGAGGCACAAGCGGAGCTACCGACCCCACCGTGGTCACCGAGCTGATCCGGCCCGGCAGTACCACTCCGCAGGCGAGCGCGGTGGGACCGCCCCCTGACAGTCCGATCACCGCGGCGTGGGCCAGCTGCAGGTGCTCGATCAACCGGCCGAGATCCCGCGCACCCGACGCGATCGTTCTCGAAGGATCGTTGGTCGAGCCGCCATAGCCGGCACGGTCCGGGAGGATCAAGGCGACGTGGTGGTCGCGGGCCGGTTTGTCGAGGCACGCCAGCTGCCGTGACGATCCGGGCGTGCCGTGCAGGGCCAGAACGGCGGGGCCGTTGGGGTCCCCCATGACGTCGTAGGCCAACCGCCGGCCGTCGGCCAGCGTCGTCACGGGCATGGCAACACCATCGAACACTGTCCCCGGCGGACCAAGTGGCTCAACTCATCAATGCGGATCACTCCCCGATTGTGACCACGATCTGGCCCCGCCGTTACCCCCTCGGAGAACGCTGCTGCCCGGGCAGGCCCCAGCTGACCCGCAGGTTTCACCTCTCTCGCCTGCTTCCGACAGCCGGGGCTACGTTGCCTGACGGCGTCTTGCGCAGGCGGGGCATAGCCCGCGGTAGGTGACGTCCACGGCGGTGATGAGGTAGTCGGCTCGGTCGCCTTCGGGGATGGGCGGCAGCTTCCGGGAACGGGGGACGTCGCGAATGGCGTGGCAGCTGTCGCACACGAGGTGGTCATGCTCCTCGCTGACGTTAGGGTCGTAGCGCTTGGGCCCATTGACAACGTCGACCTCAAGCAGCTCGTCCATGGCAACGAGCTCGTTGAGCGTGTTGTACACGGTCGCCCTGCTGATCTCAGGAAGTCGTGCCTGAGCGAGGTCATGAACCTCCTCGGCGGTGAGATGCACGTGATCTCCCACGAGCACCTCGGCCACAACCCGCCGTTGCGACGTCATCCGCCAGTTGCGGGTCCGTAGCCGCGACAGCAGGTCCGTGGTCACCCTGCCGATGATAGCCCTTGACTCCTGATCATGTCTAGAGCTATAACAGGTCTAAGTATGGATTCAACCCAGGTGAAGCTCCGCCACAGGACGCGATATCCGGAGCGGGTCAGGGAGACCCCTGCCGGCTGCGGCATAACGAGCTTGAGCCATGAAGACGAAAGCGCCAGAGGAGGACCGACGTGTCTGACCGCGGAAGTGAGAGCGAGAACCCGCTCATCCCTGCCCCGACCTCCCCGCCGACCCGGCCGAGGACGAACAAGGACTGGTGGCCGGACCAGCTGGACCTGAGCGTTCTCCGCCAGCACACGCCCCGGCCCAATCCCATCGGTAAGGACTTCAACTACGCGGAGGAGTTCAAGACTCTTGACCTCGACGGGCTGAAGCGGGACATCTTCGAGGTCATGACGACCTCGCAGGACTGGTGGCCGGCCGACTACGGCCACTATGGGCCGTTCTTCATACGGATGTCCTGGCATGCCGCTGGCACCTACCGGATCGCTGATGGCCGCGGCGGCGGCGGCACCGGCGCTCAGCGTTTTGCCCCCCTCAACAGCTGGCCGGACAACGCCAGTCTTGACAAGGCACGCAGGTTGCTCTGGCCGGTCAAGCAGAAGTATGGAAGGAAGATCTCCTGGGCCGATCTCATCATCTTCGCCGGCAACTGTGCTTATGAATCGATGGGGTTCAAGACGTTTGGATTCGGCTTCGGGCGAGAAGACATCTGGGAGCCCGACGAGACCTTCTGGGGCCCTGAGGACACCTGGCTAGGCGACGAGCGCTACGGCGGCGACCGGGATCTGGCCAATCCTTTCGGCGCGGTGCAGATGGGCCTGATCTACGTGAACCCGGAGGGTCCCAATGGCGACCCGGATCCGCTGAAAGCTGCCAGGGACATTCGAGAGACCTTTGGTCGTATGGCGATGAACGACGAGGAGACGGTCGCGCTCATCGTCGGCGGCCACACCTTCGGCAAATGCCATGGCGCCGCGAGCGCGGAATACGTCGGGCCCGAACCGGAGGGTGCGCCCCTCGAGCAACAAGGCCTCGGCTGGAAGAACACCTTTGGCACCGGCACGGGCGATGACACCGTGACGAGTGGCCTGGAGGGCGCCTGGACAAATGAACCAACGAAGTGGGACAACGGGTACCTCGACAACCTGTTCAAGTACGACTGGGAGTTGACCTCGAGCCCGGCCGGTGCGAAGCAGTGGACGCCCAAGGACCCATCGGCCCGAGGAAGCGTGCCCGATGCGCGCGATCCGTCGAAGCGGCACGCCCCCATGATGCTGACGACCGATCTGGCGTTGAAGCTGGATCCGATCTATGCGCCGATCTCCAAGCGGTTCCACGAGAATCCCGATCAGCTCGCAGACGCGTTCGCCAAGGCCTGGTTCAAGCTGTTGCACCGGGACATGGGACCGGTCTCTCGCTACCTCGGCCCCTGGGTTCCCGAGCCGCAGTTGTGGCAGGACCCCGTCCCGGCCGCCGACCATGATCTGATCGGGGACGCGGACATTGCTGCTTTGAAGGGCAAGATCCTTGCGTCGGGGCTTTCCACCTCCCAGCTGGTTTCCACTGCCTGGGCCTCGGCCGCCAGCTTCCGCGGCACCGACAAGCGTGGCGGGGCCAACGGGGCACGGATCCGCCTTGCACCCCAAAAGGACTGGGAAGTCAACGACCCGACCGAACTCACCAAGGTGCTTGAGACGCTCGAGCAGGTCCAGCAGGACTTCAACCGCTCGCAGAGCGG
>JBPYFF010000587.1:0-7055 GCA_051984455.1 Acidimicrobiales bacterium
ATGTGACACACGAGATCGGGTGAGCAGTCCCCCGGCGACAGAGACCGGCCACGCTTGGCCAGCCTGCGGAGCTGGTCCCGCAGCAGGACGAGTTCGTCAATCCGACGGTCAAGGTCGGCGGCCCGCCCTTCGATGAGGCTGAGGACGTGGCAGCACGGCGGGTTGCCCTCGTCTCGAAAGGCGATGATGCTCTTGATCTCTCCGAGGGTCAGGCCAACGGCCTGAGCTGAGCTGATAAATCGCAGCCGATCGAACACTGCGACGGAGTAGTCGCGATAGCCCGAGTCGGTCCGTTCCGGCTCGGGGAGCAAACCGACCAGCCCGTAGTAGCGCAGCGTCTTGGTGGTTACGCCGGCCCGCTCGGCCACCTGCCCGATCCGCATGCCGGGAAATTTACCCCTTGACCTTCCCCTACAGGGCAAGGTCCACACTGGGTTCATGGCTAGACACGGTCCCACCGGAGTTCGGCTTCTGTACTTCGGTGACTGGCGCAACTGGAGAAATGCCAAAGCCCACCTGAGGGCCGCCCTTGTGGATATCGGCGCCGATCCAAGCGAGATCGTCTACGAGGAAGTCACCACGCCGAAGCAAGCGGCCGCGGTCGCGTTTCGTGGCTCGCCCACCATTCTGGTCGATGACGTGGACCTGTTTGCGCAGCCGGACGACCCGACCGGAGTGGCCTGTCGCATCTACCAAACACCAGACGGTGCCCAGGGGCCACCGACCGTCGATCAGCTCCGCGCCGTGCTGGACTTGCCGCCGGGGGACGACGCCTCCCTGGTCGCGCTCCTGGCCGTCGCGGTCGGGGTGTGCTGCGGTCTGCCGGTGCTGATTAGCGTCGCCGCCGGGACGACGATCGGCGCGCTCGGGCTTCGCAGCTGGCCGCTCGCCGGCATTGGTTTGATTGTCCTCCTCACGCTAGGGACCGGCCGGTACCGACACCGGGCCTGTCAGCTCCGCCACTCCACTGTCCGAAACGAAAGGACCGCCGATGCCGACACCAATCGGACGGGCTGAACTTCCAGGCCAGGTGCAGGCCGGTGCCCAGCTGGTCGAGGTTCTCCCCAAGGACGAATACGACGAGGAGCACCTCCCCGGCGCCATCCACCTGCCCCTGAAGGCATTGACCGCTGAGAAGGCCGGGGCGACGCTGGATCGCTCCCGGCCGATCATCGTCTACTGCTGGGACGCGCTGTGAGACATGAGCCCACGGGCCGCGTGGCGGCTCGAAGCGTTCGGCTACCGGCCGGTGTTCGACTACACGGTTGGCAAGGCTGACTGGCTGGCGGCCGGACTGCCGACCGAAGGTGACCGGCGCCACCCACCGCGGGTCGGTGCCGTCATGCACCGGGCCGTCCCGACATGCACCCCGGGTACGCCAGTTAGCCACGTCGCAGCCCGGTTGGACCGGGACGGTGCCACCTTATGCGTGGTCGTCAACCAGCAGGGGGTCGTCCAGGGCCGCCTTCGCCGTGGCGGCATCGATCCAGCTGACCAACAGAGCGCTGGCGAAGTAATGGAGCCGGGACCGGCCACAGTACGGGCCGACGAGCCATTAACCGAGGCGCTCGAACGGATGAGACGCCGCAACGTGGCCAGCCTCATCGTGTCCACCCCCGACGGCGTGCTGCTCGGCGTGGTCTTCAACCAAACAGAGGCGGAGCAATCCCTCCAGAAAGGATCCAGATCAGCGTGACCATCAACGCACCCATCACCATAGAAGAGCTCAACGCCAACCTGGCCGAGGCCATGGGCACTCTCTCCCTCGATGAGGAACGGCTCGCCGTCGCCATCTACCGGCTCCTCGCCCTCGGGCAACCCGTTCCGATCAACCGGGCAGCGAGCAAGCTTGGCCTCCCGGTCGGGGAAGCCGAGCGGACGGTTGGTTCCTGGCCAGCGGTCTTCTTCGACGAGCAACACCGCATCGTTGGCTTCTGGGGCCTGGCCCTGCAGCCGATGGCCCATGGTCTTCGGGTTGGCGGGGCCGACCTGTTCGCCTGGTGCGCCTGGGACCCGTTCTTCCTGGCCCGGATCATTGGAGATCTCGACGTCTCAACTGACGACCCCATGACCGGTCAAACAATCACGTACCACCTCGGGTCGGACGGCGTGGTGACCCATTCGTCTCACCCCGACTCGGTGCTGTCGTTCCTTCGACCCGATCAGCCATGGGACGACAACGTGATGACGACGTTCTGCCACTTCGTCAATCAGTTCACCGGGCCCGAACCGGCCCAGCGGTGGGTGGCAGGACACCCCGGCACGTTCATCATCGGTCTCGATGATGCCGTCGAACTGGCTGGCCGCCACGTGGGCCGCTTCTTCGGTTCGGCCCTGCGGTCCGGGGACACGTCGACGTCATGACCGACCCGGCCCGGCTCCCTGATCCGGCTCTCGTCACGCCGGCCGGCAAGGCCTGTCGCCAGGCAGGTCTGCCGCCGCCACTCCCGGGGCTCCACCGTGAGGTACTGCAGTTCTTCCTCGATCACGGCAGCCCACCGGCCGGCGAATGGCTTCCCAGCCAAGCGCGGGCGCGTGGCACCATCTCAGTCGTTCGCCGAGGCTCTTGCGTTGACCGGCTGAGGACGCAGCCGGTCAGGGTCAGGTCTTCGGAATCGTGAAGGACATCTTGGGCGCCGAGGTGAGGAGGGAACGGCCTTGCCGGGACCCGGCAGGGACGTGGTGCCGGGAAACATGCACAGGGGCCAGGCGGCAGTTGTGACCCGCCCTTACGCCGCGAGGTCGAAGACGGTTTGTCGTTGTCGCAGGTGGCCAAGTCCCCCCTCCGACACCGATTTGCACCTCCACCCCCGCGCGGAATGGCTGGTGCGGAGCTTGTCGACCGTGGGGTTCAGATCGCGGCGCGACCCGTTCACTCTGGCAGCTGGTGATCAAGGTAGGCTCTAGTGATGCCCCAAGCCGTGGGCGTCGATCGCAAGGCCACGTATGACGAGGTTGCCGGGCACGCTGAAGAGCTGCGGCGGCTGGTTGTCCAGCATGGCTACGTGGGCGCGCGCCTACGGTCCGACGGCGCGCTGATCGTGCATGACGACTCCGTCGGGTACCGGCGTGCCAACCGTCTCGCGGCAGTGGCCAGCCGGATGGTGGGCGCCTACGTTCCGGTGATCACCGACGACGCGCCCGCTGGCGAGGCCGACGCTCCTGCTTTGTGACCGCCGAAGAGCTCCTGCACGCGCTGGTCGCTACCCTGGAGCAGATCCAGCAACTTGCGCCGGCTGAGAAACAAGCGTGGGGCGCTGACGAGCGGACGGCTTTGGCCGTCGAACGCCTCTGGATCGAAGCCGGCAACGTCGCCGAAGAGTACAGACGGTTGGCTCACCTCGACCCGCCGCCGATCCGTGGGCGAAGCTTGACCAGTATCGCAATCGCCTGGCGCAAGCTCTCCCGTGCGACATTGATCGCAACCGAGTGTGGGGGGATACGACGACCGATGTCTGTCGCCTCCTGACCGAGCTTCGCGCCGCTCGCGATAACGCTCCTCGTACCTGAGCCGGCTGGAGCCTGTCTCCAGCGCCTGGCTGGTCGGGAACGCAGAATGTGCCCAGGCGCAGTCATCCCTCGGGGAACTCCACCTCCGACGCTCTGGCTCCAGGGGCTCCAACGCGTGTCAGCCCCGGATAACCGCCTGGCGGCGGCCATCGCAGTATCTATGATCGGTGGGTTTCCCGAGACGGGCAGAAGTGGAGGTTCGCAGAATGAGCGGTCGAGTTGTGCATTTCGAGGTCCCGTTCGACGACGCCGATCGGGCCCGCACCTTCTACCGGGATGTGTTCGATTGGCAGATCCAAGTCGTCCCGGAAATGGGCTACAACATGGTGTCCACCGGACCCGTAGGCAACCAGGGACCGAGCGAACCGGGCTACATCGGTGGCGGCATGCTGCAGCGGCAGGACCCTCTCACAGGCCCGGTCATCACGTTGGAGGTCGACGACATCGACGCCGCCCTGGTCGCGGTGGAGAAGCACGGCGGCACGACGGCTGGGGAGAAGACGCCGGTCGGCGATATGGGTTTTGCGGCTTACTTCAAAGACCGCGAGGGCAACCTCATGGGACTCTGGCAGACGGCCTCCTAGGCTTCAGCAGCGCGGCGAGACCGGAGATCGAGCGCGAGCTCGCTACAGTCCCTCGTCGTAGAGGGCCCGAGCGAGACGAGGGTTGCCCACCGGGCCTCTACCATTCCGCAGTTCTCGAGGGCCTGCAGTCCGTTGACCCAACAGCCGGTACGGTGCTGGCGACTTTTTCCACGCCGACCAGAGCTACCTCGTAGGTGCCCTTGCAAGGGGTGATTTCAGTTCCTCTCTTAGAGCCGGTCTCAACCGTAGCGACCCAGCTCATCCCAAGGACTGTCGATCAGGATAGGGCCGAGATCGATGACATCGCGCTGGTGCCTTCTCGGACTGAGCCAGAGAAATGCGCACCGCTAGGAGCGCTCAGGCATCGCGGCGCACGAGGACCCAGCAGCCGATCCCCAGAATTACCCCTGTGTACAGCGCGAGCAGGGCGAAGCCCACCCATGGGCTGAAAGCGGGACCGACGCGGTCGGGCGCGCCATGGGTGGATAACATGACCAGGCCGATGTTGGCCGGCAGGTAGCGGGCCAGGGCGTTACTGATCGACGTGGGCAATGCCTGGACGATAAGGGGAAGGACCAGTACCACCCCGACGAAGGCGGAGATGGCGCCGGCCGTGTGCCGGATGATGGTGGCCAGTCCGAGCGCCAGCAGCCCGAGCAAGGCCAAATAGAGGCCGGCGCCGACCACGGCCCGCAAGACTCCTGGCTGCCCCAAGGACGCGGAGCCGTTCGAGAGCGCGGCCTGGATGTTGTGGGGGATCTTTACCCCGAATTGCTGGGCGGGTTGAACGATCGCCGCCGACGACGGCTTCCTGGCCGCCAACATGGCCTGGCCGATACCAAAGGCGCTGAAGGTGAAGATCTCACTCACCACGACCGCAACGGCTCCAAAGACGAGGATCTTGGCACTGAGCACGACAGGACGGCGGGGCACGGCCGACAACGTGGCGCGGATCGTGCCTGTGCCGTACTCGGCGCTCATCACCAGCACACCAAGTACCCCGAAAATGAGCTGGCCGAGAAAGATGCCGATCAGGCTCCGGCGGGTCGGATCGCCGATGATTTCGGAGGAGTTCACCGTCGCGGTGCCAAGAATGCACAAGCCCACCACCGCCGCTCCCGTGGCGACAAGCGTCCACGTGGTCGAGCGCACCGACCAGAGCTTTGTCCACTCGGCCGCCATGGCCCTTCGCAGACCGACGCGGCCCGGCGGCTGCCCGATCTCGGGGGGGCTCGGAGTCTCGAGCACCGCGGTCACGATCCACCTCGGAACTCGACGGCTGAGTCTGTCAGCTCCATGAAGGCGTCCTCCAATGAGGCGACGGGGGTCAGTTCGTGCAGGGCGACATCGATCGACGCGGCTAGGTCACCCACCTCCGGTGCCGACAGGCCTGTGACGGTCATCGACCCGTCCGGGTCGGAGATGACCGTCCCGCCCGCATTGGTCATGGCGTCGGACAATTGTTGGGGCGCAGGCGTGCGCACCTTGACCGACTGATGAGAGCTGCGGGCCACGAAGTCCGTCACCGACGTTTCGGCGATCAGCTTGCCTTTTCCGATGACCACCAGATGGTCGGCGGTGAGCGCCATCTCGGCCATCAAGTGGCTCGACACGAACACGGTGCGACCCTCGCTGGCTAGGTTCTTGCATAACGTTCGCACCCAACGGATGCCCTCGGGGTCGAGTCCGTTCACAGGCTCATCGAAGAGCAGCACCCTGGGGTCACCGAGCAGGGCGGCGGCGATGCCCAGGCGCTGGCCCATGCCGAGGGAGAACTTGCCCACCCGTTTGCCGGCGACCGAGGTCAGTCCTACAAGATCCAACACCTCGTCGACGCGCGCTCGGGGAATGGCGTTGCTCCGGGCCAAGGTGAGGAGATGGGCTCGGGCGGAGCGACCGGGGTGGATGGCCCTCGCCTCGAGGAGCGCTCCCACCTCCCGCAGCGGCCAGGGAAGGTCGTGGTAGGGGCGGCCGAACACGGTCGCGGTGCCCGACGCCGGTGAGTCGAGGCCCATGACGATGCGCATCGTGGTCGACTTGCCCGACCCGTTGGGCCCGAGGAAGCCGGTCACTGTCCCCGGGCGCACGTCGAACGACAGGTCGTCCACCGCCACTACGTTGCCGAACCGCTTGGAGAGCCCACGGGCTTCGATCACCTCGTCAGCCTTGCACGGCGCCCCCGCCCATAGGGAGCGGGGTGAACCCTGATACACGGGATGCCTGGGTGGCGGGTGCCGAAAAATCGATCGAGGTCACCTCACGCCGCTCGAAGGTACTCGTGGATGAGCCCGCCGACCCAGACGTTCGCCTGACAAGATCAGGGGGATCCTCGAATGTGTCATTCTCCTCGATTGGCGGCTGGCCGCCAACCGTGACGAGCCCGGTCAACGGAAGCTCGATCCGCATCCGCCGCACCGGCGATCCCTTCTAACCCCCCCACGTCGGCTTCCAGGAGCATTACACCAAACTGGTGGTCGGGCGACTGACCAACACCGAATCGATTACGTTGCGATTCGTGGCCTCAGGTGGTTCTCGGTCACATGATGGAACCGTGGGCAACCAGACCGGGGTCGTTCTCATTGCAGACCTGTCGATGCCACTACTCGGTGAGATGCCTAGCCAGGTCGAAAGATCTCACCGAGTCCGTCACGCGGAGTCGCGCCCCGCTCCTTCATGGCACCACCAACTTCGGTGCGGTGACAGGTGCACTCGCCGCGTTCTTGTCAACGGGATCGGCAAGGCGGCGCTGGCGCTCAGAGGTTCGAGTCTTCGAGGTCCGAGACCCTCTACGCTGGAGTGGGAACAAGAAGCACTCTCTCCGCGGCGGTTCTTGTCCCGGCGTACGCGGCCGACGGTACGGTGACGCTGCTGTGGGTGGCCGACGTGTCCGACGCTCGTCAACTGGAGAAGCTGCGACGCTCGAGACTCGACAGGAGCCTGCGGGCGTGGCCTGGGTGACGC